>NZ_JBHTSL010000044.1:0-45878 GCF_042795115.1 Arthrobacter sp. NPDC056493
GGGGAGGGGCCGGCCTTTTCCGTAGGAGAGAACTTTGGGGGGCCCGAGACGCAGATCACGTCGTTTGGATTTGGCCTCCTGTTCACCGGCCGGTAGAGTAGTTCTTGCGACGCGGGGTGGAGCAGTTCGGTAGCTCGCTGGGCTCATAACCCAGAGGTCACAGGTTCAAATCCTGTCCCCGCAACTGAAGAAAAAACCCGGATCACCGTTTGGTGGTCCGGGTTTTTTGTTGTCTGGGATTTTTCCTGCCGAAGTCTTGCGTCGGGGGAGCGCATCCCGGGGTGTGCGCCAGTGGCCCGCGGCTCCGCGGAACGGCCGTGGTCAAAGCGCCCGCAAAAGTAGGGTAGTGTTAACCAAGCGACGCGGGGTGGAGCAGTTCGGTAGCTCGCTGGGCTCATAACCCAGAGGTCACAGGTTCAAATCCTGTCCCCGCAACCAGAAGGAAGCCCTGACCACAATGTGGTCGGGGCTTTCTGCATTACCGGAGTATTTGTTCATGTGCTCAGGGTTCCTAGTATTCTCTATTCGCAGGGCCCGGAATTCCTGGCCGGCGCAGGGCGCCCACACTGGTCAGTCATTCTCGAGAGGAACGTGTAGCTCGATGTCCACAACGAAGAACAAGTCCGGCACCGCCAGGGGCAAGCGCGCCAGGCTGTACTGGGCGGTGCCTGCAGCGCTCGTGGCCCTGGTGCTGGTGGTGCTCCTCGCAAAGTGGATCACCGGCCTGCCCGACGTTCGCTCATTCCTCGCGGACTACCCGGGGCATTCCGGGCTTCCCGCCGGCGCCCCCGTCGGCTTCCCGGCTTGGCTGGCCTGGCAGCATTTCCTGAACGCCTTCTTCCTGCTGCTGATCATCCGTTCAGGCTGGCAGGTCCGCACCACCACCCGCCCCGGTGGTTACTGGACCCGAAACAACAAAGGTCTCATCAAGACCAGGACAGCACCCACCAAGATCAGCCTGGAACTCTGGTTCCACCTGACACTGGATGCGCTGTGGATCCTGAACGGGCTCGTCTTTGTGATCCTGCTGTTCGCCACCGGCCAGTGGACCCGGATCGTCCCCACGTCCTGGGATGTTTTCCCGAACGCCGTCTCGGCCGCCCTTCAGTACGCCTCGCTGAACTGGCCGACGGAGAACGGCTGGGTGAACTACAACGCCCTGCAGCTGCTGACCTACTTCGCCACGGTGTTCATCGCAGCTCCGCTGGCCTTCATCACTGGCCTGCGGATGTCCGCAGCGTGGCCCAAAAAGGCCGCCGGGCTGAACAGGGCCTTTCCCATCGAGGCCGCCCGCGCAGTGCACTTCCCCGTGATGATCTACTTTGTTGCCTTCATCGTGGTGCACGTTTTCCTGGTCCTGGCCACGGGCGCGCTCCGGAACCTCAACCACATGTACGGCGGCAGCGACGACGTGAGCTGGGTCGGGTTCTGGTTCTTCGTGGCATCTGTAGCGGTAATGATTGCCGCCTGGTTCCTGGCCCGGCCGCTGTTCCTGCGCCCCATCGCATCGCTCATGGGCAAGGTCACCAGCCGCTAGCTTCTCACCCGTCCTTGAGCCGCTGGTAGGTATCCAGGGCCCGTTCGCGGGATTCCTGCAGGCCCACCAGCGGTTCAGGGTAGCCGGGGGCCGCCGCCGGGTTTTTCCACGGCTCGTGCACCGTCCGGTCATCCAGGTCCGCCAGTTCCGGGACGTAGCCGCGAAGGTAACTGCCGCCGGCGTCGAACTTCTTGCTCTGCGTCACCGGATTGAAGATACGGAAATAAGGCGATGCGTCCGCGCCTGAGCCCGCCACCCACTGCCAGTTGGCCGGGTTGTTGGCGGCGTCGGCGTCCACGAGGGTGTCCCAGAACCAGGCCTCGCCCACCCGCCAGTCGGCCAGCATGTTTTTCACCAGGAACGACGCCGCGGCCATCCGGACCCTGTTGTGCATCCAGCCGGTCTGCCACAGCTGCCGCATGCCGGCGTCCACCAGGGGATAGCCGGTCCGCCCCTGTTGCCAGGCCTCCAGTTCGGCGTCCGACGGCGTTTGCCAGGCAAAGCGGTCAAACTCCCGGCGGTAGTTTTGCGTGGCCAGGTCCGGATTCTCGAACAACAGCTGCCAGCAGAATTCACGCCAGCCCAGTTCGCTCCGGAAAATCCCGACGTCGGCCGGTGCGTGGCGCGGGAAGCGTTCCCGGAGGGAATGCCAGACGCGGAAGGGACTGATCTCGCCGAAGCGAAGGTGCGGCGAGAGGCGGCTGGTGCCCTCGACACCCGGCAGGTCACGACCCCTGCTGTAGTCCTCCACGGGACCGTCCAGGAAATCCTCCAGCCGTTCGTGGGCGCCGTCCTCGCCAGGGGTCCAGGTCCCGGCGAGGCCGCCGCTCCAGTCCGGCCGCCGGGGGAGGAGCCGCCAGCTGTCCAGCCGGTCACCGGCCGGTGGGCGGCCGGATGTTCCAGGCGCAGGCTGCGGCAAACGGTCGGGGGCATCGGCGGGAAGCCGCGGTTCGGCACCGGCCAGGCAGGAGCGCCAGAATGGGGTGAAGACCTTGTACGGGCCGCCAGAGCCGGTGCGTACGGTCCACGGCTCAAACAGCAGGTTTGCCTGGAAGCTGGCTGCCTCGATGCCTTGCCCGGCAGCCCACTCCTTGATGCCGGCGTCGATGCTCCGCTCCGGCTGGCCGTACCGCCGGTTCCAGAACAATCTGCCGGCGCCGGTCCCGGCGGCCAGTTCCTCGATGACCGGAGCGGCGGCGCCCCGGCGCAGCAGCAGCCGTGACCCGTGCGCGTCGAGGCTCGCCGCGAGGGCGGACAGCGAGTGGTGGAGCCACCACCTGGCTGCGGCGCCCAGCGGGCGGATGCCGGGGGAGTCCTCGTCGAGGATATACACAACAGTTACCGGATCCGGCAGTGCCGCCGCTGCGGCGAGGGCGGGGTTGTCGTCGAGTCGGAGGTCGTCGCGGAGCCAGACAATGGTGGAAGCCATGGATTCACGCTACACGTCCCGGAGACACGCGTCCCGGAGACGGCGGAGGCCGGGATCCGCTGGGATCCCGGCCTCGCACAGCGTGGGGGACTACAGCTTGTCGAAGTCTGCCTCGTCCACGGTGGAACCGGAGGCGGCTGATTCGGACGCGCCGATCGCGGGCCGTGCGCCGCCCGACTTCAGTGCCGCCAGGCGGGCCTCGATCTCGGTCTGCTCGCCGAGGTCCTCAAGCTGGTTGAACTGCGCGTCGAGGCTGGATGCCGCGAGCTCCTGCTGGCCGCGGACCTTGGCCTCTTCGCGCCGGATCTTCTCTTCGAAGCGGCCCACCTCGCTGGTCGGATCCATGATGTCAATGCTCTTCAAGGCATCATGGACCTGGGTCTGGGCAGCAGCGGTCTTGGAGCGGGCCACCAGTTCGTTGCGCTTGCTGGTGAGCTGGTTCAGCTTCACCTTCATCTGGTCGAGCCCGCTCTTGAGACGGTCCACCACCTCGGTCTGCGACGCGATGCTCGGTTCGGCAGACTTGGCCTCGTTTTCGGACGAGATCTGGCGCTGCAGGGCCACCTTGGCCAGGTTGTCGAACTTCTGCGCGTCGGCCGCGTTGCCGGTGCCGCGGAATTCGTCAGCCTTGCGGGAGGCGGCCAGGGCCTTGTTGCCCCAGTCCTGTGCGTTCTTGATGTCCTCGTTGTAGTCGTCCTGGAGCATGCGCAGGTTTCCGATGGTCTGGGCCACCGCGGACTCGGCTTCAGCAATGTTGTTGGTGTAGTCCCGGACCATCTGGTCCAGCATCTTCTGCGGGTCCTCGGCCTGGTCCAGCAAGGCGTTGATGTTTGCCTTCGCCAGCTGCGCCATGCGGCCGAAAATGGACTGCTTAACCATGGTGTTACCTTTCGTCCTGCTCCGTGTGTGCCACTGAGTTCAGTGAACAGTTGTGTACCGCTTCTACCCGCCGGCCCGGTTACCCGGGCCGGCGCTTAGTTTGTCATCGGGCTAGAAACTGCCAGAGTCCCCGCCGCCGAAGTCGCCCCCGCCGAAGTCTCCTCCGCCAAAGTCTCCGCCGAAGCCGCCGGAGTCGCCGCCCCAGCTGCCGCCGTCGCTGTGTCCACCGCCCCAGCCGCCGCCGCTGCCGCCGTTGAGGATGGAGTTGATGAGGATGCCGCCAAGGATGGCACCGCCCAGGCCGCCGCCTCCGCCGCCGCCGAACATGCCGCCGCGGCCATACCCCTGGTTGGCGTAGCCGAAGCTGTCGACGTCGGACTGCGCCAGCTGGGCCGCCTGGGCCGCCAGCGCGTGCGCCTGCTGCGCGTAGGTCAGGGCAGTCACGGGGTCGTTGCGCGAGATGGACAGCGCATAATCGAGGTTGCGCTGGGCCTCAGCCAGACGGGTCCGGGCTTCGGTGCCCACGCCGCCGCGGCGGGCGGTGATGTAATCCGAGGTGGCGCTGATCTGTGCCTGCGCGGACATGATGGTCTGCTGCAGTGAAGCCTGCGCCCTGCGGGCCTGCTCCTGCTGGTCCCTGATCCCGCCAAGAGCCTGGTCGAGGGCCTGGTGCGCCGACTCGACCCGCTCCAGCGTGGCGATGGGGTCAATCTTGCCGCTCTGGATTTCGCTCTTCACCCGGGCGAGCGCTGCCTCCACACCGGCCACGGGTCCCTCAAGCTCCGGGTGGGCCCCGGACTGGATCATGGCCCTCGCCTGGGCCAGGTCCTGGGACGTGTCCACGACGGCGGATTCCAGTCCCTGCCGGGCCGTGTCGAGGTTGCCGGCCACCTTGGAAATAGCGTCCAGCAGCACGTTCGTCTGGTGCAGGCTCTCTTCCGCCGCGCGGACGGCCACGGCTGCGAGGCTGCCCTCTCCTGCTGCGAGCTTTTCACGCGCCGTGGCGCTGGCGTTCTGCACGAAGGCCAGCCGTTCCTTGGCCTGGCTGATGTTGTCCGAGACCTGGGCGAGGGCGGTGTCCGCGTACTTGCCGCGCAGCTCGGCCAGGGTCTGGTCCGCCCGGGCGATCTTCGCGTCCGCCTCCGCGGCGCCGGCGTCCACTGCCGCGAGGGCCTGCGGCGCGTTCTTCTCGAGTTCGCGCAGCGAGTCGAAGTCGGCCTTCTGCTCCTGCAGTGATGCGAGGGCGGCTTCCGACCTTCGGATGATTTCGCCAAGCCAGCTGCGCTGCTGCTCTTCGGTGTCCGGGATGTGGTCGTCCAGCTGCTGCTGCAGCTTGAACGACTCGGACATGTGTGCCTTTGCCTCCTGGAGCGCCTTGGTGAAGTTGCCCACGGCGGCTTCGCCGTATTGCGCCTCGGCGAACCCCAGTTCCTGCTCGCTGGTCTTGATCGCATCGTCGGCTTCGATGAGCAGGGAGCCGCTCTTCCTGCGGAGCTCCTCGATGCTCATGCCGGCCAGGGGATCGAGTTCGGCACCCTGGGGGCCGTAGCTTGCGCTCGACGCCTGGCCGGCCTTCTTGCGCCTGTTGCGCAGGTAAAGATACGTGCCCGCGCCGCCGGCAGCCACAACACCGGCACCAACGAGGACGGCCGTGCCCGCACCGCCACCCGAGGGGACTGTTCCGCTTCCGCCGCCCGCGGCGTCGCCGATGGCGGCCGCAGTGTCAATGGCGGCCTGCGCAAAGTCCCGCTTGCCGCCGCCGAGGTTGGCCGCGATTGCGTTCTGCGTGATGTTCCCGGTCTTCGACGCGATGGCGCTTGCCGAGTTGGGAGCGAAATAATATTTGCCCTCGGTGGAGATCGCCAGCAGAACGTCGGCCCTGCCCATGCCCTTGCTGGTGGCCACAGCCTGGCTCCACGACTTGGGATCAGCCGGATTTTGGAATGACTTTACGGTGACCACGTACAGGTTGTACTTGTGGTCCTTGAGGAGTTTCTGGATTGAGTCCTCAACTTCGCCCTTCCGGCCGCCGAGGACATTCGCGTCGTCGACGATGTTTTGGCCGGAGGGGATGGCTACCGGATCCTCGGCCCAGGCCGCCGCGGCCGGAGCCGCCAGCGCTGCCGTCAGGCCGATAACGGCGAGAACACGTTTCAACATTGACCGCATGGCAACCCTTCAGCACGCCGCGGCTGGTTCGGGACGAACAGCCGTCATAGAATGCAGCAGCGCCCCCACGCCGGGTGTAAAGCCGCAGGTCGCTGTGGCAATTCTTCTTGATTCTATGGTGCACCAGCGGGACCGTCCACGGCGGGGAATATGCCACCAGCGAAAAGCGCTGGAGACCTTGGTGGCGGTCCAGAACACTGGCAGTAACACTGTCAAGGACAGCATTCAGGAACCTCCCAGCAAACGTCCGAATTAGTTTCAGTCCGATCGTCCATAGTTAATACAGACGCGGATGAAAGGAAGTCCAATGACTGAGCACCCAGTACCGGGCGCAGCACCTGAGAACCGAGATCCTTCAGGGCGCCCTGTTGATCCGACCCCTCGGCCTGAGCCCGCCGAGGGTCTCCAGCCCCCTGCGCCGCAGGACAGCGAATACCGCGCCGCCGGCGGTTCCGAGAACCCCACGGTGCGCCTTGACTCCGAGAGCAACCCCACCCGGCCGCTGTACCGGCCCGCGCAGGACGCAAGCCAGCCCCGTGAAGGCCTGGCTCCTGAAAGCCAGCCCCGCGGAACCCAGGCCGATGAGGGCCAGCCGTATGGCAGCCCCGCGGAGGGCCGCGAACACCCGCAGCAGCAGCATCCCGGCGGTCCGCACCCGGTTTACCCCCAGCACGCCCCCTTCTACGGGCAACAGTCGGCACCGGCGACGCAACCGATCGGTCCCCAGTATTCCCAGCACAACAGCCAGTACTCCCAGCACAACAGCCCCGCTTTCCAGGACAACCGTGCCAACCAGCCCAAGCGCAAGGCGACGTTCGGTGTCGGCACCCTCGTGGCCAGCATCCTGGCCGCAGGCCTCGTGGGCGGCGGGGTTGCCACCGTCGGCTCGGGCAACCTGTTCGACGCCGGCGGAACCGCGCCGGCCGTCAGCTCCGGCAGCCAGCCCGGAACCGTGATCGTCAACAACCAGGACTCGGTCAACGAGATCACGGCCGCAGCCGTCAAGGCATCGCCGAGCGTGGTGACGATCAAGGCCACCAGCGGCAGCGAGGGCGGCACCGGCTCCGGGATCATCCTCGACGACCAGGGCCACGTCCTCACCAACACCCACGTGGTGACACTGGACGGTGCCACCGCGAACGCGGACATTCAAATCCGCACGAACGACGGCCGCGTCCTCAGCGCCAAGGTGGTCGGCACCGACCCGCTCTCCGACCTGGCGGTCATCAAGGTGGACAACCCGTCCGGCCTCACGCCGGCAGCGCTGGGGGACTCCAGCAAGTTGAACGTGGGGGACACGGCCGTGGCCATCGGCTCGCCGCTCGGCCTCACCGGCACGGTGACGGACGGCATCGTCTCCACGCTGAACAGGACCATCAGCGTTGCGTCGTCGGCGGCCCCGAAGCAAGGGACGGACAACTCCCAGGGCGGCGACCAGGGCTTCGAGTTCGCTCCTCCGGGCCAGGGGCAGAGCCAGAGCTCGGCCAACAAGGGTTCGATCTCCATCAACGTCATCCAGACCGATGCGGCCATCAACCCGGGCAACTCCGGTGGTGCCCTGGTGAACAGCAAGGGTGAAGTGATCGGCGTCAACGTCGCGATCGCCTCCGCCGGTGGCAGCTCTGCAGCCAGTGGAACAGGCAACATCGGTGTGGGCTTCAGCATCCCGATCAACAATGCCAAGCGCGTGGCGCAGGAAATCATCAACAACGGCAAGGCCACCCACGGCCAGTTGGGCGTGAGTGTCCAGGCAAAGTCGGCATCGGATGCCGGGTTCTCCACGGGAGCCGATGTGGCGTCGGTGGAACAGGGCTCGGCGGCGGCGAAGGCCGGGATCAAGGTGGGCGACGTGGTGACGCGCTTCAACGACCTGGCGATCAGTGACCCGAACCAGCTGACGGCAGCTGTCCGCGAGCAGCCGTCCGGCTCCCCGGTGAAGATCACGGTTCTGCGCAACGGCCGCGAGCAGCAGCTGGACGTCACGCTCGGCGCGGCGGCAGAGCAGTAGCCGGCCAAAAGCAGTAACTGCGCCCAGCACGACGGCGGGCCGCACCCTTGGGTTCCAGGGGGCGGCCCGCCGTCGTTGTTGTCCAGGCCCTTTGACACAGGCGTTAACGGGACGTCATATGACGGACCCAATATGGTTAGCTAGGAGCTACCCGTATCCCGGGCGTTCCACGGCCATGACCTCACCCGGCTGGCTATCCACAAGCACGGAAGGCTGCTGTAAATACAGTGGAAGAGACATTGAAGATCGTCGTCCTGGTCAAGCATGTGCCGGACGCCCAGTTCGACCGGCACCTCAGCGGCGAGGGCCACACCACGGACCGCGACGAGAGCATCCTGTCTGAACTGGATGAGTACGCCCTGGAGGCCGCACTGCAGCTTGCCGAGGCCCGCGGCGGTGCCAAGGCCGGCAACAAGGTGATCGCTTTGAGCATGGGACCGGCCGGTGCCGTGAACGCCATCAAGAAGTCCCTGCAGATCGGTGCCACCGAGGGTGTGCACCTCACCGACGCCGCGCTCGCCGGTTCGGACGCGGCCGCCACCTCGCTGGCGCTTGCAGCTGCCGTCCGCCACCTCGGCGCGGACGCCCCCGTGGACCTGGTGCTGACCGGCATGGCCTCCACCGACGGCGAGACCTCCCTGGTGCCCGCGCAGCTTGCCGAGCGTCTGGGGCTTCCGCAGGTCACCTTCGCTTCCTCCCTGGACGTCGACGGCGGACGTGTTTCGGCGCGCCGCGACGCGGACACCCACTCGGAGACGGTCGAGGCGACGCTGCCCGCAGTGGTTTCCGTGACCGACCAGATCAACGAACCGCGCTACCCCAACTTCAAGGGCATCATCGCGGCCAAGCGCAAGAGCATCACCACCCTTTCCCTGGCCGACATCGGAGTCGATTCCTCGCAGGTGGGCCACGCCGGATCCTGGACCCGCGTGACGACGGCCGAGGAACGGCCGCCGCGCACCGCCGGCACCATCATCACGGACGAAGGCGACGCCGGCATCAAGCTGGTTGACTTCCTGGCCGCCCAGAAGCTGCTCTAAGAGGACTCCACAACATGGCAAACGTACTGGTATTCATTGACAACCCCGGGCAGGCTCTCAAGAAGAGCAGCCTGGAACTCCTCACCATCGCCCGCTCCCTTGGGGAAACCGCCGTGGCGGTCAACGGCGAACTGTCCGACGACGCCGCCGGCACCCTGGGTGCCTACGGTGCGGCCAGCGTCTTCCGACCGTCCGCAGCGGACCTCGACGATTACCTCGTCGCGCCTAAGGCCGCCTTCCTGGCCGCCGTGGCGGACAAGTCCGGTGCCACCACCGTCCTGCTTGAGAACTCACCCGAAGGCAAGGAAATCGCCGCCCGGCTCGGCATCCGGCTAAGCGCCGGCGTCATCACCGACGTCGTCGCGGTGGACGCCGACGGCACCGCCCACAAGTCGGTGCTCGCCGGTTCGTACACCACGACGGCGAAGGCCACCACCGCCGTCACCGTGCTGTCCGTGAAGGCAAACTCCGTGGACCCCGAGCCCGCGCCGGCTCCCGGCACACCCGAAACCGTGACCGTCGACGCCCCCGCTGACGCCACCGCCGCGGCTGCCCGCATCACCTCCCGCGAACAGAAGGTTGCCAGCGGCCGCCCGGACCTGACCGATGCCCGCATTGTGGTGGCCGGCGGACGCGGCCTCGACGGTGACTTCGGCCCCGTGGAGGAACTGGCGGACGCACTGGGTGCGGCCGTGGGCGCCTCCCGCGCGGCCACGGACGCCGGCTGGATCAGCCACGACGCGCAGGTCGGCCAGACCGGCAAGACCGTCTCGCCGCAACTGTACATTTCCGCCGGCATCTCCGGCGCCATCCAGCAGAAGGCCGGCATGCAGACCGCCAAGGTGATCGTCGCGGTGAACAAGGACGCCGAATCGCCCGTGTTCGAAATTGCGGACTTCGGCATCGTCGGCGATCTCTTCCAGGTGCTGCCGCAGGCAACTGAAGAGATCAAGAAGCGCAAGGGCTGAATCCTTGACCCCAAACGCTGCACCATCGCAGAGCCCGTTCAATCCGGAACAGCACCGGATTGAGCGGGTGCTCTGTCTCTCAGCCCATCCCGACGACATCGATTTCGGCGCCGCCGGCACCATCGCCGCGTGGACGGCGGCCGGCGTCGAGGTCAGCTACTGCATCATGACCGACGGCGACGCCGGGGGCTTCGACCCGGCCCAGCGCGCCGAAATCATCGCCCTCCGGGCGGCCGAGCAGGAACGCGCTGCGGCCCTCGTCGGCGTCACGGACATCCACTACCTGCACCAGCGGGACGGATACCTTGAACCCAACCACGAGGTGATGCGCGGAGTGGTGAAGCTGATCCGCGAACTTCGGCCCGACGTCGTGCTTTCCATGCATCCGGAGCGCAACTGGAAGCGCATCCAGAAAAGCCATCCTGACCACCTGGCAGTGGGGGAGGCGGTGACCCGTGCCGTTTACCCGGCGGTGGAAAACCCCTTCGCATACCCGGACCTCGCCGAGGCCGGCCTGGAGGCCTTCAAGCTTCCGTGGCTGTGGCTCTACGCTGGTCCGGAGGAGCGGGAAAACCACTTTGTGGACGTCACGGAGCATGTGGAGGGCAAGCTCGAGGCCATCCACGTGCACGTCAGCCAGCATCCTGACGCCGCGGCCATGGAGGCCACCGTGCGGCGCGGCATGCGGGCGAATGCGGAACGTGCCGCCCTGCCCGAGGGCCGGAGCGCCGAGGCGTTCCACGTGGTCATGGTCAACGGCCCGGGGACGATTGCCGGTTTCTAGGCTGCCTCTCTAGCCTGCGGCAGAGCTGAGCTGCGATGCCGCGTAGACCTTGATCCCCTCCAGCAGGTAGGAGGCGAGGCCTGCGCGGCTCTTGTCGTAGAACGCGGTGAACCGGGGATCCTCGACGTACATCCGGCCCAGTCCGACGTAGCTGTCCGCATCCGGGGTCCAGCTGACGCAGATCCAGCGGTAATGGCGTTCGACGGCGGCCTGCACCCGGGCGTCGTCCGCCGGCAGCCCGGCGTCCAGGCACCCGGCCAACTCATCGTTGATCGCCCCGGCCTCCGCCAGAAAGACCTGCTTGTCGGCGGAGCTGAGCGCCGCGTGCCGCGCCTTGCTGTCCTCGACGGCCTGGCCGCCCCACCGCTGGCGGGCCTCCTCCTCGTACGGGTTGGTATCAAAGTCCCTGAAAATTTCCTCGCCTGACATGGGGTCTCCTTGCTGCAGTGCCGATATGGTTGCCCCGACGGTCCTGGCCATCCGGTCCAGGCGGTCGCGCTCGGCCAGGAGCCATTTCCGGTGCACGCTCAGCGCATCCAGCTGGTCTGCCTGGCCGTCCAGAACCTGGCCAATGGTTTCAAGTCCCAAGCCAAGTTCGCGGAGAAGCAGGATCCGCTGAAGACGCAGCAGTTCAGACTGCGTGTAGTAGCGGTAGCCGTTGTGCCCGGTGTAGGCAGGCAGCAGCAACCCCAGCTGGTCGTAGTGCCGGAGGGTCCTGGACGAGACCCTGCTCAGCTTCGCCAGCTCGGCGATGGACCAGCTCCGGAGTTCTTCGTGCTTCATGCCTCCAGCGTAGAAGTTGACGCAACGTCAACGTCAAGCCCGCTGCAGTTAACCCGATCCAGGCGGTGTGCGTCAGGCGTTCAGCGGGGCGGCAGCCACGGTAGGGAGCGTCGGGGTAGCCGACCCACCCACAGGCTCGACCGTGATGCCGAGCGCGGCGGCCGAGCCGATGCCCTTGACCAGGGCAGGCTTCGACAACGCCTCCGCATCCATCAGCCCCTGCGACACGGGAGTGGAGCCATCCCTCGGAATCAGCCACATCTGGTACACCTTGCCCGCGGGCGGTGGCGGAACATCCTTCATCCGCACCACCAGCGCATCGCGCGACGGCGAGATCAAAACCGTCGCCGTCCCGCCGCCGGTGACCTCGACAGTCGCCTGCCGCGTATCCTGCGCCTCGATGACCTGCCTGAAGGGATCGTTCTGGTTGGCCACGTAGGCCCCGAGCCCCACACCGCCGAGCGCGAGCACGGCAGCAGCCGCAACACCGATCAGCCAGTTCCGGAGGCCGGCCGACCGGCGTCGTACTTCGCGGCGCTGGCGCGCAGCGGAAAGTTCGTCGGTGGCCGGCCCGGCCAACGCATCCGCGTCTGTGTGGGCCTTGGCCGCCTCCGCAGCCGGGGCAGCAGCGGGAAGCTGCGCGACGATCCGGGCGAACAGGTCCGCAGGCGGCTCTTCCTCGGCTGTAAAGGACACTGCCAGTGTCTCCCTGGCCTGGCGGACGCGTTCGTTGAAGGACGCGCGTTCAGCCTCCGGAGCGCCGCTGACGTAGGCATCGATGGCTTCCCGCTCCGCGTCGGTGATGGCGTCCAGGGCGTAAATCTCGGCCAGCTCAACCGCACGGCCCGCCGCAAGGTCGGTGGGAATGTCGGCAGCAAATGCCCGGGGCAGCTGTCGCCCGCGGGAATCATTCGTATCAGTCATTGTCAGCTCACCCCCAGGCAGGTCTTGAGTCGGATCAGTCCGTCGCGGATGCGGGACTTGATGGTCGGAATGGCCGCGTTCAGCTTCTCAGCCACTTCGCGGTAGGTGAGGCCGCCGTAGTAGGCGAGCCTCACGGACTCCTGCTGCGTCTCGGTCAGGGTCTCCAGGCAGCGCACCACGGCTTCGGCCTCGAGCCTGCTGTCCACCTCGTCCGACACCGAATCGTGGTCGATGTCCTGGCTGTTGGCGCCGTACCTAGCTTCACGATCGCTCGCGGACTGCGATGACCGGACCCGGTCCACGGCCCGGCGGTGCGAGATGGTCATGAGCCAGGCCAGGGGACTTCCGCTGGCCGGATCGAACCTCGCGGCGTTTTGCCAGACCTGCAGGAAGACCTCCTGGGCGGTGTCCTCGCTCAGCTCCGGGTCGATCAGAACCCGGCGCGCCATGCCAAACACCCGCCGCGACGTCAGCCGGTAAAACTCGGCGAAGGAAGCCTGGTCGCCTTGGGCAATCCGCTCCAGCAGCTGTGCCAGCTGCTGGTTAAGGTCGACGGCGGTGCCGGGCGGAGCGGTGGCGTCAAAGTTCGGCGCGTTGGGAGTTTCCATCACTCTCAAGCATAGGTTGCCTGCTGGCGGGCGCGGCACACCGTTTCCGGCGATGGCAGCATCGTGCCGGGTAAATCGGAATGCTGTGTTGCCCGGCCTATGTGTTGTCACCTGCCGCTCCTTACGCCTGTGGACGTGCATGCCCTTCGGACATGCTCAGGAGGGATTCGGCGCGGCGCAGGCCTTGGATGGGTGGCAGTCGGGGTGGGCTGTGCTCAAAGCTGGGCGCCGGTGAAACCTTGCTGGCGCCAGGCCTCGTAGACGGCGATGGATGCCGCATTCGCCAGGTTCAGCGACCGCAGCGACGGCAGCATGGGCAGACGGACCCGGGACGTGACATGCGGATCGCGCTTCAGGTCATCCGGCAGGCCCACGGACTCCGGGCCGAACATCAGGACATCGCCGGGCCGGTAGGCAATGTCGGTGTAGGACACTTCGCCGTCAGAGGTAAAGGCGAAGACGCGCTCCGGCTGCAGTGCCTCCCAGGCGGCCTCGATGTTGGGGTGGACAGTGACCACTGCCAGGTCGTGGTAGTCGAGGCCGGCGCGGCGGAGCTTGGCATCGGAGAAGTCGAAGCCCAAAGGCTCCACGAGGTGGAGTTCGGCGCCGGTGATGGCGGCGAGTCGGATGGCGTTGCCCGTATTGCCGGGAATTTCAGGCGTGTGGAAGAGGATGCGGAACACGGTTCCATCCTAGCGGCGGCATGACCGGGGCCCGTCGGTCATGACCTCAGTGCCTGGCTTCGGTCGCGACCTCAGTGCATGCCCCTCAGCAGCCTGGCGAGGACAGGGACGTTGACGGTGTTCGGTGCCGGGCCCGAGGACAGGAAATCCTTGAGCCCGCGGACCAGGCCGGCGGCATTGACCACCTGGACAATGTCGGAGCCGCCGCGGGAGCGGCGGTGGCGGTCGATGACCGGTTCGTGGAGGTTGCCGTCGGGGCTGTGGACCACGGTCCACGCGGTCACGTTGAGCTCGGGAAAAATATCCTGCATCCGGCGGACCACGTGGGCCAGCTGCGGCGGGGCGACCGACCTGCCGCCGTGGTTCAGCGTGTTTCCGTCCCAGGCGTAGGCCCCCTTGGGCAGCAGCATGGAGCCGATCAGTGCAAGCCGGTAGCCCGAGAGAAGAGCGTGGTCGATGTGGCTGTTGTCCGCCGGCGACTGCAGGCCGTTAATCAGGCGCGCCGCAGGGATCGCCGGCAGGACCTGCCTGCTGATGAGCTGGACCGTGCGCAGCTCCCGCTGGATCCTGGCTTCAGCGCCGAAGATGCCCCGCTTCCTGGGCATGCCGTGGACCTGCTGGCCGGCGAGTTCCGGCGGGAGGAGGGGCACGGCGCCGGGCGTGTCGAAGGGTGGAACATAGACGGGGGCATCGCCGGAGGTATTCCGGGGCGTTCCCGGCTTGTGGATCGTTGCTGAGGCGTGGCTGCCGGCCGCGGGGGCGTCGAAGTGCGCCTCGTCACCGTCTGCGCTGCTCCTGCGCGGCCCGGTCGCGTAGGAGCGGTCATAGGCGGCCCGCCGCCGGGGATCGATGAGCGTTTCATACGCAAGGGTGACCTGGCGGAACGTTGCGGCGTCGCCTCCGTGGTCGGGATGCGAAGCGCGGGCAGCCTTGCGGTAGGCCACCTTGATTTCCCTCTCCGTCGCGGTCGCCGCCACGCGGAGCACTTCGTAGTGGGAACTGCTGCCCTTGGTCAAGCATGGTCCTTAGGTCGTTGTTGCCGGCGTGCGTGCGCGGCTGGTGTGCCAAGCATATAAGCCGGTCCTGACGGTCTTGACGGTCTTGACGGAACAACGACCGCGGCAGGGCTGCCGGTTCCCGCCGGTGGAAACGCGGGACGTCTAGACTTTTCGGAATGGGACTTCGGACAGGTCGCGGCGGTGCCCGCCGTACATGTGTGGTGGTGGCAGCCGTTGCAGCCACGGCCTTCCTCGGCGGTTGCAGCATCGGTGTCCCGGATCCGGCCGTCCCAAGCAACGTGCCTGTCACCAGCGGGCCGGGCACGCCGACCATCACCCCCGGGCACGACGCCGGTGCCGTGGCCGCCCGCGACATGCCCTTCTCGGCAGGGGCTACGCTGGCGCGCGGTGTTCCGGTCGGGCTGTCGGATGACCTGACCGAAGCCGCGCACTGGAAGCAGGTGGTCAGCGGCGCGGGTGGGGCAAGCCGCTACCTAAAATCTGACGGCTGCCAGGTTGCGGCCGAGGTGCGCCAGAACCAGTGGCCCCTGGTGGCAGCTGATGACAGGGCATCGACGGCCGCCCTCTTTGCCTATCTGGACCCCACGATCCTGCCCGCCTACCTGAAGCCGGCGTCGCTGCGCTGGGGCGGTGAACGGGGCAAGCCAGGGCCGTCCGTGGAGGTGCTGGTCCTGGAACGGAGCGCCAAACCAGCAGGCCGGAAAGCCGGCAGGGCCACCGCGGTACTGGCCCGCGTTTTTGGTGCGGCCGGCTCGTCGGTGTACGTGTCGGCGTCGTGCCCGACGGCGGCGTCGCTCGCCGCCGCCCGGGCAGACATTGCTCAGTGGCTGACGGTGGTTCCGCCCGGCTGACGGACCGTCGCGGCGGTGGCCAGCCGGTTAAGGGCCAGCGCGCCCACGAGCAGGCCGAAGTCGCGGAGGGCGACGTCGTAGAAAGCCCCGAGGATGATCAGGTTCACGATGATCCCCAGGAGCCAGGCAGCCACCACCAGCGAACCGATCCGCGGCCGGAGGGCTACCAGGATGCCGGCAACTATCTCCACGACGCCGACGGCATACATCACTGTCTGCGCCGGCAAGTGCAAGGTATCCGGAACCATCGGCGCGAGATAGCCGGTCCAGTCGGCCAGGAGGTTGGTGAACTTGTCCAGGCCGAACAGGACGGGCGCCACGGTGAAGACGGTGCGCAGGAGCAGGAACGCCTGGTGGCCCGTATCCGATCCGAGCGTACGTGGGTTTGTCGACTCCCTCAGTGTGGTTTTCATGGTGAAACTCCCTTCTAAAAGTAGATGCTTTGATTTTAGAACCGCTTGAGCTTCTTTAGCAACAGATCTTGATTTTAGAGTTACGCTGGATTTATGAGCCGCAAAGCTGAAGACCGCGAATCAAAGACCGCTCTGCCATGGACCGGCCGTCTGGCCGCGCTGGCCTCGCTGGGTGACGCCAGCAGGCGGCGTCTTTTTGAGTACGTCGCCGGGCAGCGTTCTGCTGTGGGGCGGGACGATGCTGCGGCTGCACTGGACATGCCCCGGTCCACAGCGTCCTTCCACCTGGACAGGCTGGTCCGGGACGGGCTGCTCGCCGTCGAGTTCCGCAAGCTCGGCGGAAAGGCCGGCCCGGGGTCGGGCCGGCCGGCCAAGCTCTACCGACCCGCCCTGGACGAGGTGGGTGCGTCAGTTCCGGAACGGAGCTACGACCTGGCCGGAGAGCTGATGGCCACCGCGATTGAATCCTCAATCGCCGACGGGGGAGGGGTCCGCCAGGCATTGGCGGATGCCTCGTACTCCAAGGGCCGTGCCCTGGGCGGGAATGGAGCATCCCTGGATGAAGTGCTCGGCAGCATCGGCTATATGCCGGAACAGGACGGCGAGGGCGGGACCATCCTTATGAACTGTCCTTTCCACCGGCTCGCTGACGGGCACACGGACGTGGTGTGTGCCATGAACGGAGCATTCCTCAGTGGTGCCGCCGCTGCCTGCGGGGTGCCGGAGGAGAAAGTGGTGGAAGACCGGACGGTCGGGCGCTGCTGCGCCAGGATCAAGCCATGACGGCGTTCCGAAATCCGGCGGCGTCTAGTATTTAGCGGCGTCTAGTATTTAAGCGTGCCTGTTTACCTGGACCATGCTGCCACCACGCCCATCGCCGCCGAAGCCCTGGCTGCCCTGACGCGCGAGCTGTCCCGGACCGGGAACCCCTCGTCCCTTCACGGCTCCGGCCGCCGGGCGAGGCGATCCGTGGAGGACGCGCGGGAAACCCTTGCCGCCGCAGCAGGCGCCCATCCCTCGGAGGTCATCTTCACCTCGGGCGGCACCGAAGCGGACAACCTGGCCGTCAAGGGCCTGTATTGGTCCCGGCTGGCTGAAGACCCGCGCCGGCGGCGGATCCTGTGCTCCGCCGTCGAGCATCATGCCGTACTGGACACTGTCGAGTGGCTGGAGCGCCACGAAGGGGCGGAGGTCGCGTGGCTGCCCGTGCACCAGGACGGTGTGCTGGACCTCGAGGCGCTGCAGGCGGAACTGCACCGCGAGCCCGAGTCCATTGCCCTGGTGACGGTCATGTGGGCCAACAACGAGGTGGGGAGCATTCAGCCCGTCCGCCGCGCAGTGGAGCTCGCGCACGCCGCCGGGGTCCCGGTACATTCAGACGCGGTGCAGGCGTTTGGCTCCGTACCCGTGGATTTCCGGGCCTCGGGGCTGGATGCCATGTCCATCTCAGGCCACAAGATCGGCGGCCCGGTCGGCGTCGGTGCGCTCATTCTTGGTCGGTCCGTTAAGCTCACGCCGGTTCAGCACGGCGGCGGCCAGGAACGCGACGTCCGTTCCGGGACACTGGACACGGCATCCATAGCGGCCTTCGCCGCCGCAGCCGCCGCCGCCGCGGGGAACCTCGACGCCGAGGCGGCGCGGATTTCGCGGCTGCGCGACCGGCTCATTGCCGGGGTCCGCCACGCGGTTCCGGCGGCGGTGCTGCGCGGTCCGGAGGGTGACGGGCGCCTGCCCGGAAATGCCCACTTCACGTTCCCCGGCTGCGAAGGTGACTCCCTGCTGTTCCTGCTGGACCTCGCCGGCGTCGAATCGTCCACAGGCTCCGCGTGCACGGCAGGTGTTCCGCGTCCGTCACATGTACTCCTCGCCATGGGCCTGGATGAGGAGACGGCGCGCGGTGCGCAGCGCTTCACGCTGGGGCATCCTTCGACTGAAGCGGACGTGGACACATTCCTCGAGGCCCTGCCCGGCGCTTATTCCCGGGCGCGCCAAGCCGGAATGGCGGGACACGAATCCTCCATTCAGACGGCTGCCACCGTAGCCCGTCAGAGTTCCGGCACCAGCTGACCGTCCGTATCAGCTGGCCTCCGGCACCAGCTGCTCGAAGGGCACGGCTTGGTCGGCCAGCTTCTCCGCGGGCACCTCTGCGCGGGCAGTGATGAGCGCCTTGATGGTCTTCTGGGCACTGGGCTTGACGGACCTCGGCCAGTTGACGCTCATGCCGGCCACGACGCGCCCGTCTTGCTGCCAGAACGCCACGAACTCCTTGCTTTCCAGCGAGCCCCGGATAACCGGGGCCGCCTTGGCTGCGATGGAGGGGAAGCCGGAGTACTCCATGCTGACGTCGAACTGGTCGGTGTAGAAGTAGGGAACCATGTCCAGGGCAACGTCCTGGCCGAGCATGGCCTTGGCCGCCACCTTGCCCCCGTTGAGCGCGTTGGACCAGTGTTCGCTGCGGTGATGCTCGCCGGTGAACGGATGCAGCGCATTGGCGGCGTCGCCCGCGGCAAAAATATCCGGGGCGCTGGTGCGCAGCGAAGCGTCGGTGAGGATGCCGTTGCGGACATCCAGTCCGGCCGCGGTGGCAAGTGCCGTTTCCGGAACCACTCCCACTGCGATGACCACGATGTCCGCAGGCAGGAGCTCGCCGGCGTCGGTCACCACACCTGTCACCTTTCCGTTGTGTCCGGTGATCTCCCTGGCGGAGGCGGGAAGCCGGAAGTGGACTCCGTTGCCCTCGTGCAGGGTACGGAAGAAGCTGCCAAGCTCCGGGCCGATCGCCGCCTCGAGCGGAATGTCCTCAAGCCCGAGCAGCGTGACCTGGTTGCCGTAGGTGCTCGCTGCTGCCGCCAGCTCCATCCCGATCCAGCCGGAGCCGATTAGGACGACGTTCCGGCCGCCGGCCGCTAGCTGTTCCCGCAGCCGGCGGCTGTCACCGATCGTGCGGAAGGTGCTGACGCCGTCCAGTTCCGCGCCGTTCAGCGGGAGGGTCCGGGGCGTGGCGCCAGGCGCCAGCAGGAGTGCCCCGTATCCCTGGACTGTTCCGTCTGTGAAGCGGACCGTGTGTGCCGCCGGATCAATCGATGCCACTCGGCTGTCCAGCCGGAGGCTGACGTTGTTGTCGGCGTACCAACTCTCGGGGGCGACCTCGACGGCATCGTCCCCGGCCTTGCCGAGCAGGTATTCCTTGGACAGCGGCGGCCGGAGATAGGGAGGGTGCGCCTCGGCCCCCGCGAGGGTGATGTTCCCGGCGTACCCTTCGGCGCGCAGGGTGCGGGCCGCCGTCGCTCCGGCCAGCCCGGCGCCGGCGATAACAATGCTTTCAGGGGTCATGGCGCTACTCGATTCGCACGGCAGGCCAGGGGCCTGCGTTCTAAAAACGTTACTCGCGACTTTAGAAGGGTGGGCCGAAGCCGTCAAGGAAATTTAGGCCCTGATTCCGGTGGGCATTAGAATAGTTCGGCAACCGGTGTCAACAGAAAGCCATAATGCGAGTTCTAGCAGCCATGAGCGGCGGAGTTGACTCCGCCGTCGCAGCCGCCCGCGCCGTCGAGGCGGGGCACGACGTCGTCGGCGTTCACCTCGCGCTGTCAAGGATGCCGGGTACACTGCGCACCGGCAGCAGGGGCTGCTGCACCATTGAAGATTCGCGCGATGCCTGGCGGGCCTGTGACGTCCTGGGGATTCCCTACTATGTGTGGGATTTCTCGGAGCGGTTCAAGGAGGATGTGGTCCAGGACTTCATCGACGAGTACGCCGCCGGCCGCACCCCCAACCCCTGTATGCGCTGCAACGAGCGCATCAAGTTTGCCGCCCTGCTCGAAAAGGCGATTGCCCTCGGGTTCGATGCCGTCTGCACGGGCCACTACGCCAAGGTCATCGAGGACGCCGACGGAAACCGGG
Organism: Arthrobacter sp. NPDC056493; assembly: GCF_042795115.1. Taxonomy (NCBI): domain Bacteria; kingdom Bacillati; phylum Actinomycetota; class Actinomycetes; order Micrococcales; family Micrococcaceae; genus Arthrobacter; species Arthrobacter sp. NPDC056493. The sequence goes on from NZ_JBHTSL010000044.1 coordinate 19,999, forward strand.
AACTGCACCGCGCCGCCGACTGGGCCAAGGACCAGAGCTACGTCCTGGGCGTACTCACCCACGAGCAGCTGAAGCACTCCATGTTCCCGCTCGCGGACACGCCGTCGAAGGCGGAGGTCCGCGCGGAAGCCGAACGGCGCGGGCTGTCAGTGGCCAACAAGCCGGACAGCCATGACATCTGCTTCATCCCGGACGGTGACACCGCCGGATGGCTCGCGGAAAAGATCGACATGACCACAGGCGACATCGTGGATGAGACCGGCGCCAAGGTGGGTGAACACGGCGGTGCGAACGCGTTCACTGTCGGGCAGCGGCGGGGACTGAAGCTTGGCCGGCCGGCAGCCGACGGCAAGCCGCGGTTCGTGCTGGAAATCCGGCCGAAGGAAAACAAAGTGGTGGTGGGGCCCGAGGCCCTGCTGGCCATCGACGAGATCCGCGGGATCAAGGTTTCCTGGGCCGGCCTGCCCATCGATGAGGTTGGCTCCGGCGCCGACTTTGACTGCCATGCGCAGGTCCGCGCGCACGGTGACCCCGTTCCTGCCATTGCACGGATGGAGCGGGTTGCGGACGACGCCGGGATCGACCGGGACAGCCTTGTGGTGACCCTGACGGATCCGCTGCGCGGTGTTTCGCCCGGCCAGACCGTGGTGCTCTACCAGGGCAGCAGGGTACTCGGCCAAGCGACCATCGACGCTGCGCGGTCCCTGCAGCGGGCCCAGCTCTGACTTAGCCCCAACATTCTTACACCGTGCTCCGGTTTCCGGAGGAAGAATGAGCGGCCAGCGGATTGTTCCGCTGGCCGTTTTTTATTGCCATTTCACGGTTCCCGACCGTTCGGTCAGCAGACTGCACGCCATTCTGGTAAATTTTGTGTCTCAACTCACACGATGCAATGTTTCACCGGGCAACCTTCTGGTTGAATCAGAGGCATCAGCGGGCTGCCCGCACACGAGTCAGATCGGGCACCCCGTGCGTACTCATCGAACAGAAAGTTCACAGATGGCAAAGAATCAGAGGGCCTTGCGGAGCGCTATCGCGCTGGCAGGTGTTTCCGCTTTCGCACTGACAGCCTGCACCGGCCCTTCCGGTGGCGGCGGCACATCCACCGGAGGCGCCGGTGGAGGCACCATCACCTACGGGACCACGGACAAGGTGGTCACCCTGGACCCTGCCGGTTCCTACGATGCCGGCTCGTTCATGGTGATGAACCAGATCTACCCGTTCCTCATGAACTCCAAGCCCGGCAGCGCCGACGCTGTTCCGGACATCGCCGAATCGGCGTCGTTCACCACTCCCACTGAGTACACCGTGAAGCTCAAGCCGGGCCTCAAGTTCGCCAACGGCCACGCGCTGACTTCCTCGGACGTCAAGTTCTCGATCGACCGCGTGGTCAAGATTGCCGACCCCAACGGTCCGGCCGCCCTGCTGTCGAACCTGAAGTCCGTGGCGGCCAAGGACGACTCAACCGTGGTCTTCACCCTCAAGGCGGGCAACGACCAGGTCTTCCCCGGCGTTCTGGCCGCCAACTCCGGACCGATCGTCGACGAAGAGGTCTTCCCGGCGGACAAGGTCCTCAGCGACGACGAGATCGTCAAGGGCAAGCCATTTGCCGGGCCGTACACCATCGAGAGCTACAAGAAGAACGAGCTCATCAGCCTCAAGGCCAACCCGGACTACCAGGGGCTCCTGGGCAAGCCTGCCAACGACGGCGCCAACATCAAGTACTACGCCGACTCCAACAACCTGAAGCTCGACGTCCAGCAGGGCAACATCGACGTCGCCGGCCGTAGCCTGACGGCCACCGACGCCGCCGACCTTGAGAAGGACTCGAAGGTCAAGGTGCACAAGGGTCCGGGCGGCGAACTCCGCTACATCGTCTTCAACTTCGACACCATGCCGTTCGGTGCCAAGACGGCCGACGCCGACGCCAAGAAGGCGCTCGCCGTACGCCAGGCAATGGCAGACATTGTGGACCGCGAAGCCATTGCCACCCAGGTCTACAAGGGCACCTACCTGCCCGCGTACTCCGTAGTTCCGGACGGCTTCAACGGGGCCATCCAGCCGCTCAAGGAAATGTACGGCGACGGCAACGGCAAGCCCAGCCTGGACAAGGCCAAGAAGGCCTTCGCGGACGCCGGCATCACCGGTACCGTCAACATCAAGCTGCAGTACAACCCCGACCACTACGGCAAGTCCTCAGGCGACGAATACGCCATGATCAAGGAACAGCTGGAAAAGTCGGGGCTGTTCAAGGTTGACCTCCAGTCCACCGAATGGGTCACCTACTCGAAGGCCCGGACGGCCGATGCCTACCCGGTCTACCAGCTCGGCTGGTTCCCGGACTATTCCGACGCCGACAACTACCTCACGCCGTTCTTCATCCCTGGCAACTTCCTGAAGAACCACTACGAGAACTCCTCCGTCACCGAGCTTGTCACCAAGCAGCTCACCACCGTGGACAAGGCCGAACGCGAGAAGGTGCTGGGCGAGGCGCAGACCGCCGTCGCCAAGGACCTCTCCACCCTGCCGCTGCTGCAGGGGGCACAGCTCATGGTTGCGGGGGCAGACGTCAAGGGCGTGGACCAGACCCTCGACGCTTCGTTCAAGACCCGCCTCGGGGTGATCTCGAAGTAGGGCTCCACCCCATCAGGTCCTAACCAGCCAAGGAGGCGGGACGCCTTCCGGGCGTCCCGCCTTCCTGCTGGACAGTGAACAGCCGATTCCGGTTCCGTTGCGGATCCGGAAACACAGAATCAGGCAGTAATGACAACTCTTATTGAGGCGCCGCCAAGCGACGCCGACGGCCTTTTGCCGACCAAGAAAAAGAAGTCCGGCGGGGGACTGGGCCAATACCTCCTGATCAGGTTCCTCCTGATCTTTCCGACGATTTTCATCCTGGTCACCATGGTGTTCTTCCTCATGCGGATCACCGGCGATCCCATCACGGCCGCGCTGGGCGGCCGGCTGCCCCCGGAGCAACTGCAGGAACGGATTCACGCCGCAGGCTATGACCGTCCGCTTCCCGTGCAGTACTTCGAGTACCTGGGGCAACTTGTCACGGGCAATTTCGGAACCACCCTGTCCGACAACCGCAAGGTTGTCGAGATGCTGGCCACCTATGGCTCAGCCACCCTTGAACTGACCGTCAACGCGCTGATCGTCGCGCTCCTGGTAGGCATTCCCTTCGGGATGATCGCCGCACACCGGCGCGACCACCTTCCCGACGCCGTGCTGCGCGTCTTCGCCATCCTTTGCTACGCCACTCCCGTGTTCTTTGCCGGCATGCTGCTGAAGCTGACTTTTGCCGTTTGGCTTGGCTGGCTCCCTGTTGCGGGGCGGGCGAAAACCTCCAGCGAACTTGCCCTCACCGGGCTCCAGGCGCCCACGGGAATCTATTGGCTGGACGCGCTCAGAAGCGGCAACATGGCCGCTCTCGGCGACGTGATGGCGCATGCCGTCCTGCCTGCCTTGGCCTTGGGGCTGCTGACAGCAGGCATCTTCCTCCGGCTGGTGCGCACCAACGTCATCGGCACCCTGGGCCGGGACTACATCGAGGCGGGACGCTCGCGGGGCGTCAGCGAATTCCGGTTGGTCACCAAACATGCCTACAAGCCGGCACTGATCCCCATCATCACCGTAATGGGCCTACAGATCGCCGTGATGCTGGGCGGCGCCGTACTCACCGAGACCACCTTCGAGTGGAAGGGGCTGGGCTTCCAGCTGGCCAATTACCTGACGGCCCGTGACTTCGTGGCCGTCCAGGGCATCGTGGTGCTCCTGGCCGTTATCGTCGCCGTCACCAACTTCATCGTGGACATTGTGGCCGCGCTGATCGACCCCCGTGTGAGGTACTGACATGAGCACCGCCCCTCCGGTGGAAGCCACCGTGGACCGCAGGGCCCCGCTGTTCAGGCGGCTGCCCGTTATTTCCCACTTCAACAAGAGCGTCGGACTCCAGCGCGGCATGCTCGTCGTCGGCCTCGTCCTGACCGGCATCTTCCTCCTGACCGCTATTTTCGCGCCGCTCCTTGCGCCCTACGGATTTTCGCAGCTTTCCGACGCCGACGGCAGCTTCCCCACGCAGCAGCCGCCCGGCGGAAAGCACCTGCTGGGCACGACAGTCGGCGGCTATGATGTCCTGTCCCGGGTTATCTGGGGCTCCCAGACCGCCATTTTCGTGATCGTTGTGGCCGTGGTGCTGTCCATCTTCGCCGGCGTCATCCTCGGCCTGGTGAGCGGATACCTCGGCGGCTGGCTCGACCGGGTCCTCGTGGTGGTGGCAGACGCCATCTACGCGTTCCCGTCACTGCTGGTGGCCATCGTCATGGCCATCGTCATCAGCGGGGGCGAGTCCAACCTCTTCGGCGGTGTGCTCGCTGCGGCGATCTCCATCACCGTGGTGTTCATTCCGCAGTACTTCCGGGTGATCAGGGCGGAAACCATCAGGCTCAAGGCGGAACCCTTCGTCGAATCCGCGAAGGTGGTGGGCGCCTCCAGCATCCGCATCATGGGCCGGCACATCTACCGGAACGCCACCCGCACCCTCCCGCTGATCTTCACCCTGAATGCCTCCGAGGCGATCCTGACCCTGGCCGGCCTGGGCTTCCTGGGATTCGGCATCGAGCCCTCGTCCGCCTCCGAATGGGGCTTTGACCTCAACAAGGCCCTGGCAGACACCACGTCGGGCATCTGGTGGACCGGCGTGTTCCCGGGCCTCGCCATCGTGTGGACAGTGCTTGGCCTCACGCTGGTGGGGGAGAGCATCAACGACCTCAACGATCCCCGCCTCCGCGGCCGGAAGCGCGCCGGGAACAAGGGCGGCCCGGACTCCACCGCGGCGGCCCAGGCAGCCATTTCAGCAGATGTGAGAAGCTCATGACCATCAATATCGGATCTGTTTCTGACCGGCATGGGGCCGGCACCGGACCGGTGCTGGACATCGACCATCTCAAGGTCACATTCGCCACCGACACGGGGGACGTCCATGCAGTCAAGGACGTAAGCCTCGAGGTGAAGGCGGGGGAGGTGCTCGCCATCGTCGGCGAATCCGGCTCCGGCAAGACCGTGACGGCCAAGACCATCCTTGGCCTGCTGCCGGAAACTGCCATCAGTTCCGGCGCCGTGGTGATCAACGGCAGCAACGTCATCAGCGTCAGCCCCGCGAAGCTCCGCCAGATCCGGGGACGGGACGTGGCCATGGTCTTCCAGGAACCATCCACGGCGCTGAATCCCGTGTTCACCGTCGGGTGGCAGATCGCCGAAGGCATCCTCGCCCACGCGGGACGTGACGGCGGCAAGCGGGTCACCGCGAAGGAGGCGAAGGCCAGGGCCATCGAGGCCCTCCGCAAAGTGGGCATCCCGGACCCGGAAACGCGGGTCAATTACTACCCCCACCAGTTCTCCGGCGGCCAGAAGCAGCGCGTGGTCATCGCCGCCGCGCTCGCCCTGAACCCGGGGCTGATCGTGGCGGATGAGCCCACCACCGCCCTGGACGTCACCGTGCAGGCGGAGATCCTGGAGCTCCTGCGGGACCTGAGGGACAAGTACGGGACGTCCATTGTGCTGATCACGCACAACATGGGCGTGGTGGCCGACCTCGCCGACCGGGTGGTGGTGATGTACCGCGGCGACGTCGTCGAGGAGGCCTCGGCGAAGTCCCTCTTCGCCGAGCCGCGGCAGGACTACACCCGGAAGCTGCTGGCCGCCGTGCCGCACCTTGGCCGCCATTCGGCGTCGGAAGGGATGACGGAACGGGCGCACCAGGACGGCAAGGTCCTGGTGGAGGCGAAGGGCCTCACCATCGAATACCCCGGCCGGCTGGGCAGCCCCGCCTTCAAGGCAGTGGACGGCGTCAGTTTCACGGTATCCGAGGGTGAGGTGTTCGGACTCGTCGGCGAATCGGGGTCGGGTAAGACGACCATCGGCCGGGCCATCGCAGGCCTCAACCGGACCACCGGCGGAAGCCTGAACGTGCTCGGCTACGAGATGCTGAACCTCAAGGAGCGGAGCTTCAAGCCGCTCCGCAAGGAGATCGGGTTCGTCTTCCAGGATCCCGCGGCGTCCTTCAACCCGCAGCTGACCATCGGCGACTGCGTCGCCGAACCGCTCATCATCCACACCAACCCCTCGCCGGCACAGGCGCGCAAACGTGTCGGTGAGCTGCTGGAGTCAGTCCAGCTGCCGGCGTCGTACGCTGACCGTTTCCCGCATGAACTCAGCGGCGGGCAGCGCCAGCGCGCTTCACTGGCGCGGGCGCTTATCCTGAACCCGAAACTGCTCATCGCAGATGAGCCGACGTCGGCACTGGACGTTTCGGTGCAGGCGAAAGTACTGGAACTCTTCAAAGAAATCCAGCAGGAGTTCGGGTTTGCGGCGCTGTTCATCAGCCACGACCTCGCGGTGGTGGACATGCTGTCGCACTGGGTAGGGGTGCTGTACAAGGGCAAGCTCGTTGAGCAGGGGATCGGCCACCAGGTCATGGGTGCTCCGCAGCATGACTACACGAAGCGCCTCATCGCGTCGCTGCCCGTCCCGGATCCCGCCGAGCAGGCCAAACGCCGGCAGGACCACCGCGCCCTGCTGGGTATCTAGCGGCCACCGCCCAAGACCTGCGTCCCCGTCCTCTGCAGAGGGCGGGGACGCCTGCCTTTGCAGCGCTACTCAGAGACCACCTTGATGTTGAACACGCTGTCTCCCTGCTTCAGGAAAATCCGCAGCCACAGCGGCAGCCACATCTCCAGGCCCCGCGCCGCCTCTAGCGGGCCCAGGTCCCTGATGTGTTCGGGCCGCCAGCCGAATTCCCGCAGGAGCCCGGCCACCACGTCCTTGGCCGCCGCGTCATCACCGGCCATGAACACGTCGTGATCCCCGCCTGCCAGCCGGTCCGGCGCCACCATGACGTCGGCGCGCATGGTGTTCAGTGCCTTCACCACGCGGGCAGTGGGAAACGCCCGCTGGATGGTTTCCGCCAGGCTGTCGGTGTTCGAGATAGAGAGCGACGGCGGGAAGCCGGCCGAATGGTCCAGCGGGTTGGCCACATCGATCAGCACCTTGCCGGCGAGGTTCTTCGTGCTTGCCGCGGCCAGCACCTCGAGCGATACCGCGCCTGGCGTCGCGTTGATGACCACCTCGGCCTCCGCCGCGGCGTCGAAGTACGTCGCGGCTTTGGCCCGCGGCCCCGCTCCCGCTGCCCACCCCACGGCGGCCTCCGTTGTGGCGCTTCGGGACCCGAGAGCGACGTCGTGCCCGGACTCCACGAGTTTTCCCGCCAGGGTCCTGCCCACCACCCCGGTACCAAGAACTGCAATCCTCATGTGCATCCTCCCTCATCGGTATGTGCGAACACTTACATTCTCTGCCAGCATCCTTAACACGGGCAGAGAATCCGGCGCTGCCCATAGACTGGAACCATGACCGAGCTAAACCATGATCTGCCTGACACTGACTCCTACAATCCCGCCGCCAGCTCCCTGGCCGGGCATGTGGATCCTGCAGTGATGGCGGAACTGCTGTCAATCCGGTCGAGCATCGACAACATCGATGCGACCCTCGTCTACCTCCTCGCGGAGCGGTTCAAGGCGACACAGAAGGTGGGTTTCCTCAAGGCTGCCCACAGACTTCCGGCGGGGGACCCCGGACGTGAAACAGCCCAGATTGCCCGGCTCCGCCGCCTTGCCGAGGACGCGCAGCTGGACCCGGCGTTCGCGGAGAAGTTCCTGAACTTCATCATCGGCGAGGTGATCCGGCACCACGAGGCGATCGCGGAGGACCACAACGCTGCCGGCGGAACAGCCAGCCCCACCGCCCCGCTCACTGCCTAAGCCGTGCAGGACGCAGACGCCCAGCTGCCGGCCCAGGTAACGGCCACCGCCCTGGGACCGTGGCCGGGCCAGGACCCGGTGGAGGCCACCCGCATCATCCGCGGTGAGCTCGGCAGCCCGCACCTGCCTTTTCTTGCCGAATTGCCCGACCGCGGCGTCGGTGCCGACGCCATAGGGCGCACCGCGTCGCTCCTCGTTGACCTGGCAGTGGACGTCCAGCCGCACGGCTGGCGGATCGTCGACCGGCCCGGGCGCGACCTGGTCCGGGCGCGGTCGGCCCTGTCCACGGACATCAACGTGCTGGCCGACATTGCCGGCGAAGAGGACAGTGCCGCCAGCGAGCTCAAGGTCCAGCTGCGGGGTCCCCTCAGCCTTGCCGCCGGACTGCACCTCCATAACGGTGAACGTGCCCTGATCGACTACGGCGCCCGCCGCGACATCGCTGCGTCCCTCGCCGCCGGCGTTGGAGCGCACCTGGCCAAGGTAGCTGCCGCCGTGCCCGGGGCCGGACTCGTGGTGCAGATCGACGAACCGGACATCGCCTCTGTCCTCGCCGGTACGATCCCCACATCCAGCGGCTACCGCACCCTGCGCTCCGTCGCCGGGCAGGAAGTCACCGAGCTCTGGCGCGTGGTGATCGACGCCCTCCGCGAGGCCGGCGCCGCCGAAATTGCGATAGCGGTGCCGGAAATCGAGGCCCCGTTCGAGAGGATCCTTGCTGCGGGCGCGGACGCCATCGCCGTCCCGCTGAGGGCCCTGACCACCCGGCAGTGGGAACAGCTCGCGGAGGCAGTCGAGGCCGGCAAGCGGCTGTGGGCCGGGGCCCTGCAGGCCGACGGGCCGGGCGGCGTGCCGAAGGCCTCAGCGGTTGTTGAATGCGTCAGGCGTCCGTGGCAGCAGCTCGGACTCCCGCTGGCGGCGCTCGGCACAGTGCGCGTCACGCCGTCGGGCGGCCTTGAAAAGCAGTCGCCCGCCGCCGCGACGGAGGTCCTCACCCGGCTGACCCAGGTTGCCGACGGCCTGAACCAGTTCGCGCTCGGCTAAGTTGCTGCGCCGGGCTGGGCGCGCTGCCGTTTCTTAGCTTCGCCGCTCCCAGCGGTCCGGCCTGGCATACGCCGGAAGGAAGCCCGCCGAAGATCTTCCGGACGGATAGGGCTCCAGCCGGTAGTCGAAGTGGCCTGCATAAACCAGGACGAGGCCGAGCTGCGGCTGGATCACCTTCACCTGGATCCTGTGACGCCCGGTTTCTCCCGCGGCCGGGTCCCACCACTGCTCCGCGTAGGCCTTTGCGTCAAGGGCCGCCGGCAGCGGCAGCCGGACCGGGCCGAGGAACAGCCGGGATACCTCGGAGACTCCCCGCAGCCGGCCCTCGGCCGTCACCATCAGGTTCAGGTCAGTGACCAGCCGGCGGTACCGGCCCACATAGTCCACCAGACGGGCCTGGGCACCGGCGCCGCCCGCTTCCACACTCGTGGTGTCCTGGAAAATCCTGGTCCTGCCCGGGAAGAAAATCTCGCGCCGCGCCGTCAGGCTGGAGCGGCCGAACGGATCCAGGTGCGCATGGTTTTCGATCCGGAAGCGGACACCCTCGCCGTACTCAGGAAAGAAGGCCTGCTCGCCGGCGGTCAGCCTCAGTATGGGCCGCAGCCACCGTTGCCTGCAGCCCACCACCTCGAAAACACCCTCGCCGACGCCATAGGTTCCGGAGCCCGGGGTAAGTGAAAAGTACTCCTGCAGTTCTGGCTGCAGTCGGTCGAAGCCGGCCCCCAGGGCCTGGCGGTAGATCGGGTTAGCCATCACAGCCGCCCGGCCGCCTTGAGCCGGATATAGGCGTCGGCCAACGCCGGCGGCAGCTGGTGTGGCTCGGCGTCCACCACTTCGACGCCGAGCTGGCGCAGCTGGACACTCACGGCTTCCCGCTCGAGCAGGGCGCGTTCCGCGGCTGCGGCACGGAACACCTGGGCCGCCGTCGTTCTTTCCTGGAGCATCTCGCCAAGAAGTGGGTCGCGGACCGACGCCACCACCACGACGTGCTGCTGGGCGAGGCGCGCCGCCATCGGAATGAGTCCTTCCTCCGGGGCGCCGCTGTCCAGCGAGGTCAGCAGGACCACGAGGGAACGGTGCGCCGAAACCGCGCGGACCTGGGCGGGCACCTGTGCCCAGTCCAGCTCGATGAGTTCGGCCTGCAGCGGCGCCATAGCCTGTACCAGCTGGCCCAACAGGTTGCCGCCCGCCGTCGTGGCCGCCCGGGAACGCATCCTGCGGTCGAAGGCGAAGAAGTCGACGCGGTCACCGCCGCGTTCGGCCAGGACCCCCAGCAGCAGTGCAGCCTCGATGCCGGTGTCCAGCCGGGGTTCGTCGTGCACGCGCGCAGCGGCGGTCCGGGAGGTGTCCAGCATGATCACCACCCGGCGGTCGCGCTCCGGCCGCCAGGTGCGGACGACGACGGCGGACCGTCTCGCCGTCGCGCGCCAGTCGATGGAGCGAACGTCATCGCCGCGCACATAGTCGCGCAGTGAATCGAACTCGGTTCCGGCACCGCGGATCTGCACTGCCGCCTTGCCGTCGAGTTCCCGCAACCGGCGGAGCTTTGACGGCAGGTGCCGCCGGGAATTGAAGGGCGGCAGCACCCGCAGCGATCCGGGTGCATGCACAGTTTTCTGGCGGGCGGCCAGCCGGAGCGGCCCGAAGGACCGGACGGTGACGTGGGGCGCCTTGAGGTCACCCCTGCGCACGGGCCGGAGCCTCACGCTCAGGCGTCGCCTTTCACCGGCCGGAACCTCTGCCGCCCGGACCGGATTTTCCGCGCCGGCGGAAGGCTGCCAGGCATCACGGACCACGGCCCTGAGCCTGCGCGTGCCGCTGTTATGCACCGTCAGCACAGAGTCTGCCGTGCCTCTAAGCGTAACGTTGGCGGGCGCTGACCTTTCCACCGAGACCTGCTGCAGCGCGGCGGCCAGCAGCAAGTCCAGCAGGACCAGGGCGCCGAGGACCAGGAGCACGGCAAGCACGGTCAGCCAGCCGGGAAAGAGCAGCACCGGCACCAGCCCGGCCGCCGCCAGGAGTACCAGCCGCCCGGAAATCGCCACCGGATCAGCGGGGGACGGGGACGGAGGCCAGGATGCTGCCCAGCACGTCGTCCACCTGGACGCCATCCATAAGGGCTTCGGGCCGGAGCGCCACACGGTGCCGCAGGCACGGGTGGGCCAGCGCCTTGACGTCATCCGGGGTGACAAAGTTCCGGCCGGACAGCCAGGCCCAGGCCCGTGAGGTGTTCAGCAGCGCGGTTGCACCGCGCGGCGAGACCCCAAGCTGGAAGGACGGGGCGGCACGCGTGGCCCGGACCACGTCCACGATGTAGCCCAGCACCTCGGGCGACACTTCGACGGCGGCCACTGCCCGCCGCGCCCGTTCAAGTTCGTCGGCGCCCGCCACCGGGCGGATGCCGGCCGCGGCGAGATCGCGGGGATCGAAGCCGGCGGCATGCCTGCGGACTACCTCGATTTCGGCGGCGCGGTCCGGCAGGGGCATGGTCAGCTTGAGGAGGAAGCGGTCCAGCTGGGCCTCGGGCAGCGGGTAGGTGCCCTCGTACTCCACGGGGTTCTGCGTGGCCGCCACAATGAACGGCACGGGCAGCCGGCGCGACACGCCGTCCACGGACACCTGGCGTTCCTCCATGGCTTCCAGCAGTGAGGCCTGGGTCTTGGGTGGCGTCCTGTTGATTTCGTCCGCCAGGAGCATGTTGGTGAAGACGGGACCTTCGCGGAAGCTGAACTCCGAATTGGCGGCGTCGTACACCAGTGATCCCGTGACGTCGCCGGGCATGAGGTCCGGGGTGAACTGAACGCGTTTGGTGTCCAGGCTCAGGGCAGCGGACAGGGCGCGGACCAGCAGCGTCTTGGCCACGCCCGGCACGCCTTCCAGCAGCACATGTCCGCGTGACAGGAGGGCGATCAGCAGGCCGGTGACCGTGGAATCCTGGCCCACAACTGCCTTGGACACCTCATGCCGGACGTCCAGGAGCGCCTGCCGGGCAGGATCCGGCGCGTGCGGAGCGGCCATGGTGCCCACCGGCGCCTCGCCGTAGGTTCCGTGTTGGTGGCCGTTTGGCTGCTGGCTCATCTGGCCTTTACCTCTTTCTCTAGTCGGACAAGGTCCTGGGCCCAGCGGACCAGCTGGGCCTCGGTTGCGGGACGGTGCTGCAGGATCTGCTGTATTTCTGCGGCGTTGCGGTCCAGGTGCCGGGCAGCGGCGGCGGCCACGGCAGAGCAGGCCACGTCGGTAAGCCCGGCGGCGGTGCCAACCCGGAGGGCCGAGGCAAGCCGGACGACCGTGCCTGCCCGGAGCGTGTCTGCCGCCCGGGCAACGTCGTGGGCCTCGTGGTACAGGCGGGCCCGGCCCTCGGCCGTTTCCGCGGACTTCACCACCACAGGCAGGGGTTCGAAGACCAGCGGGCCCAGGCGGCGTCCGCGCCACAGTATGGCAACCAGGGCCACCACAATGAGCCACGGGGCCACAAATGCTGACCACGCAGGTGCAAGTTCGGCCAGGGTCTTCGGCGCGGGGTTGACTCCGAGGTCACCGGGACCCGGCAGGTACCAGACGAGGTGTCCCTGGCTGCCCAGGGTTCGCAGGGTGAGTGCGGCGTTGCCGTTGGCTGCCAGGAACTGGTTGCTGATCACGGCCGTGCTGCCGAGCACCACGAGCTTTCCGTTCTCGGCCGTGGCGTAAATGCCCCGCCCGTTGCCGCCGGCGCCGTAGCAGACGGTGCCGCCGGTGTAGAGGAAGCCGCCGTCCGCACTGATATCCCCGGCGGCCTGGGCATCGGCGACAGCGCAGCCGGGTTGCAGGGTCTGCTCAGTGCCGGGGACCACGCCGGCCTGCCGGATGCTGCCGCCGAGTCCCGTCAGCGTGGCTAGGCGCGGCGACACGACCACCAGCCGGTCCGTCTCCGCGAGCAGCCGGCGGAGCCTTTCGGGAGCCAGGAATCCGCGCTGGTCGTAGACCAGGACCGTTGAGCCGGACCCGCTGCCACCGGCCGCACGCGCCGCTGACACCGTTTCCTCGAACGACGCCGTCTGGTTGACTGTGACGCCGTGCGCACCAAGGATTTGGGCTGCTGCCCTGGCGCCCTGCGGACCGGGATTGTGGATGGACAGCTCCTGGCTGTCGGCCCGTTGCGTCGACTGGAGTATGAGGATCACCGCAAGGGCAACGGCCATGGCAACGCCGAAGAGCACTCCCGCCCGGTGCCTGCGGAACAAGCCGGTTCTCCTGCGCGGGGCCGCGACAAGAACACCGTCTGCTGGCCTGCCGCCGTCGGACGGGGTATCCGCGGCGGCGGCTCCGGTGCGGGGGAGAGGCATCATCTGGGCACCGCCAGTCCGCCGGGGGCGGCCGCTGCGTAGGAGGGCGTGAGCCTTTCCAGAGTCGAGTCCAGCTCAACCATCGCGGCGTAGTCGGCTGCCGCGGCGCTCCCGCTGCCGTAGCGGACGGCGTCGAACATGCGGGCAGCGGCGTCGAGTCTGTCGCTGGCCGCCGGAAACGCGCGCGTGAGCTGTCCGGCAGCCTCGTCGGCTGTCCGGCCGGGCTGGGGGTCCAGGACGGCCCGGTCCTCGGCAGAACTTACCAGCGCGCGGAACTGTTCGACGACGGCGGCCGCCCAGTCGCCGCGGGCGGCTGCGGCTTTTGCGCGCTCCCGGTAGTCGGCTGCCGTGGCGGTTACTTCGGCGTCGAAAATTTCCTTGGGTGCGCGGCGGCGGGCATTCAGCCGGGGCCGGGCCAGGATGATGGCCACGCCTACCAGGATGGCGATGCCCAGGCCGATGAAGGGCGCCACCGGAGGTCCATCGGCCGGGGACTGGCCATCAGTCACGGACTGCAGCCAGTCGAGGAACTGTTGCCAGAGGGTTTCCAGCCAGCCGGGTGCCGCCTCCCGGTACTCGCGTTTGGAGAGCTCCTCCATCGCCCAGCGGCGCGCTTCCTCCCGGTCGGGCTGCACCGGCGGTTCGAGGGTTCGCTGCAGCAGCAGCGTCGAGTGCTGCAGGGCTGTGAGGAGGCCGGCGGCGCTCATCCCGGCATCGTGGGCGGGCCCGGGGGCGGCGGCCAGCCTGCTGAATTTCCGTAAGGCCCGGTTTGGTGAGGCCCCTGTTGGTAGGGCCACGGCTGGTGGGGTCCCGGGGTGTTCCGGCCCGAGCTGTAGACGGGAACGCCCCGGCCCGGGATGCCGCCGTCGTCGGTCCTGGATTCCAGCAGCCGGAGCAGCGCGATATCCAGGCCGTCGTTGCGCATCCGCAAATCCAGGTAGAGCAAGGCCATGACCGATGTCTGGAAGGCGAACGCCACCGCGCCGACGGCGGCGGACACGACCGCCGTGGCCACACCGACCACCACCTGCAGGGTGGCCGCCTGGCTGGCCGGGTCCTGGGGGCCGGTGACGGTCGTGAGCAGCCCGGAGAGCAGGGTGACCGGGATGAGGACGATCTGCCCGATGATGCCCACGAGCAGCGAAACGACGAGGACAATGCCCAGGACGCGCCACCAGCTTCCCCGGGTGACGGCCCAGGAGCGCCGGATACCGTCCAGCGCCCCGACGTCCTCGACGACGATGACCGCTGGCGCGACTGTCAGCTTGACCGACACCCAGATCATGGCTGCAATAAAGGCCAGAAACAGCGGAAGGACGATGACCAACGACCCTGTGCCCATCGCATTGGCCAGCAGCGCGGTGGCCACGACGATGAGCGCCATCGCCAGCAGCACGGCTGCCACCCCGATTCCGGCCAGACGGACCAGCGTCCAGGCCCTGCCGCGCGCCAGCAGCCACATCTGCCGGAACCCGGTTGGCCGGTTAAGGATGGACCTGGCCACGGGGACCACCATGGCCCCCTGCATCACCACGGAGATGAACACGGACACCAGGCCGAAAAGTATGAAGCCGCCCGCCACACCCGCGAAGAGACCGGTCATCTCGGAGGTGCTGAGGTTCGCCAGCCAGGCCTCCGCGGAAGCATCTGACGCTGGGGCGAACAGCGGGACAACGCCGGCGATCACAGCGCCCAGCGCCTGCGCCAGCAGGCCTGCCCCGAGCATCGCTTTGGGATTCCGCCGGATCGTCTGGAAGGCGCCGTCCATGATTTCGCCGAACATCAGCGGCCGCAGCGGCACAACTCCTGGTTTCGGCGGGGCCGCATACATGGGATAGGGGACGGCGGGGCTCGGCGCTGTGGGATAAGGCCCTGTCGGATTCTGGCCAGTGGGATTCGTCGCTCCGCCCCACTGCTGCGGCGGCCCGTACGGCTGGTGGGCGCCGGACTGGTAAGGTCCGGGCTGCTGGCTTCCCCACTGCTGGCTTCCCCACTGCGGGCGTGAGCCCCAGGGCTGCTGCTGCGGTGAAGCCCACGGCGCTGGGGGCTGGCCGGCGGGCTGCGCAGGCAGCCGGTGCGGAGGCAGTTGGTCTGTGGGCAGTTGGTCTGGGGGCAGTTGCCCGTAAGCGGGGTCTTCCGGCGGGCGGTGTTCAGGCGGCCTTTGTCCGGACGGCGGGTGCTGCGGATCCTGCTCTGACAACCTGTTCCTCCCCAAGGTGCGTACCGGCCAACGGCCGGGCACCTCCAGACTATAGTTCCGCCGTCGGGCATCCTAGCTTCCGGGCCGGGCGGCGCCCGGCACGCGCCCCGCCGAAAACTCCATCAATAAGACAAAGCAAGAGCAATAAGGGAATATATAACTATGAAGGCACGCATTCTGGTGGTTGATGATGACGAGGCGCTCGCAGAAATGATCGGCATCGTCCTGCGCAACGACGGCTTTGAGCCCGTCTTCTGCGCGGACGGCGGACAGGCCCTGGACGTGTTTCGCTCGTCAAAGCCGGATCTCGTGCTCCTTGACCTGATGCTGCCGGGAACGGACGGCATCGAGGTGTGCCGGCAGATCCGCTCCGAGTCGGACGTTCCGATCGTCATGCTGACGGCCAAGTCGGACACCTCCGACGTGGTCAGGGGACTGGAATCGGGTGCCGACGATTACGTGCCCAAGCCCTTCAAACCGGCGGAACTCGTTGCCCGGGTACGGGCGCGCCTGCGCCCCGGTGACCAGAAGGCGCCAGAGACGCTGCGTATCGCGGACATCACGATTGATGTTGCCGGCCACCTCGTGAGCCGCGGCGACGAGCGGATTTCGCTGACCCCGCTCGAGTTCGATCTCCTGGTGGCCCTGGCGCGCAAGCCCTGGCAGGTTTTCACCCGTGAGCTGCTCCTGGAGCAGGTCTGGGGTTACCGCCACGCGGCTGACACCCGGCTGGTCAATGTCCATGTCCAGCGACTGCGGTCCAAAATTGAACGTGATCCGGAAGCCCCGGAAGTTGTGATGACGGTTCGTGGTGTCGGCTACAAAGCAGGGTCCTGAACCCCAGGGCCAGAATCCCCCTGAGACGCCCGTGGGTTCCGGTTCCGAAACCCGCGGAAGCGCTCCCACGGCGGAGCATGCCCGGGACGGTTCGCGCAAAGCCGGTCCCCGTCCGACCCCGGAGCACACCGACGCCTTTGGCGCCGGGCTCGCGGGGCTGCCTTCGCAGGCCCGGATCTGGCGGCGCCGCGCCCTGATCGTCGTGCTGCGGGTCGCCCGCCTGGTGCGCACCGGCGTCGACCGTATTTTTCCCGGCATCCGGTATCTGCTGCATTCCCTGCAGCGCCGGTGGCGCCGGTCGCTGCAGTTCCGCACCGTCCTGACCACCCTGCTGCTATCCATCAGTTCGTTCGCGATCGTTGGCGCCTACCTGTCCAACCAGATTGCCAACAACCTGTTCCAGGAACGGCTGACGCAGGCGGAGTCCGAGACCCGCTACAACGTCAAGCAGGTCCAGGACACGTTCGACGGCGCCCAGGTCACCGACCAGTCCAGTGTGATCACCCTGGTCTACGACACCCTGAACGCGGTGGAGGGAAAGGGCTCGGTGATCCAGCGCCGTTACGTCTTTGAGGCGATGCCGGAGCAGACCAAGCCCCGCAACCGGTGGGTGGAGTCGCGCGCATCGGACCAACTGACCATCAGCGTCATCCCTCCGGACCTCCGGAAGGCAGTCCAGGATTCCGGCAAGGAACAGTTCTGGGCTTCCACGGAGTTCCCGGTGGGGACCGAGGACCGGCCAGGCATCGCCGTCGGCAACAAGGTGACGTTCAACGGCACTGTCTATGAGCTCTACCTGATCTACGACCTCAACACCGCGCAGCAGACCCTGAACGAAATCCAGAACGTCCTCTGGGCCGGCGGCGCTGCACTGATCCTTATGATTGGCGCCATCGCCTGGTACGTCACCCGCAACGTGGTGAGCCCTGTGAGCCATGCCGCCGTGGTGTCGGAAAAGCTGGCGGCGGGCCAGCTGCAGGAGCGCATGGTAGTCAAGGGCGAGGACGAGGTGGCCCGCCTCGGGGCGTCATTCAACCACATGGCCGCGAGCCTGCAGGAACAGATCACGCAGCTGGCCACGTTGTCCCAGATGCAGCAGCGGTTCGTTTCCGACGTGTCCCACGAGCTCCGCACCCCGCTGACCACCGTCCGGATGGCCGCCGAGGTGCTGTACGACGCCCGCAACGACTTCGACCCCATCAACAAGAGGTCGGCCGAACTGCTCTACAACCAGGTGGAGAGGTTCCAGTCATTGCTGGCGGACCTGCTGGAAATTTCCAGGTTCGACGCCGGCGTCGCCATGCTCGACGCCGAGGCGACGGACATCGTACAGCTCATCTCGCATGTGATGGAGGGCGCGGCCCCGGTCGCCGAAGAGTACTGCTCGAAGATGATGCTGAATGCGCCGGAAGGCAGCGTCGTGGTGGAAATGGACTCCCGGCGCATCGACCGGATCCTGCGGAACCTGATCCTGAACGCCCTCGAACACGGCGAAGGCCGGCCCGTCAATATCTCCGTCGCCTCGAGTGCGGACGCCGTCGCTGTCACCGTCAGGGACCACGGAATCGGCATGAGTCCCGCCGAAGCGGCGCGGGTGTTCGACCGGTTCTGGCGCGCCGACCCGGCGCGGGCCCGCACCACCGGCGGCAGCGGTCTGGGCCTGTCCATTGCCACCGAAGACACCAAACTGCACAACGGCTGGCTGCAGGCCTGGGGAAACACCGGCGTCGGCTCAAGTTTCAGACTCACGCTTCCGCTCAAACAGGGCGGAACCATCACAAAGTCGCCGTTGCCCCTTGAGCCGGCAGACGTGGGACTTGGCAGCCCCGGCGACCACAGCGTCCTCGTCCTGGGCCCGGGGGCCACACCGGCGCCCACGGACTCAGTGTTCAGGGACTCCGCGACCGGGGACGCTGCGCCTCATGACGCCGCGGCCGGGGCCTCCGCTCATGGGGCCTCCGCAACCGGGGCCCCCGCGGCCGCCGGCGAATCCGCTGATGGTGTTGCGCCGGCCAGGGAGGCAGAGCCTGCTGCGGCCGCCCGGCCGGGCACACCGGAGGCAGCGCGTACGGGGGAGCGTTCGTGAGCCGGGTGCGCCCGGCGGCCCGCGGACTGGCCGCGGGGCTGCTGGCCGTCTTATTGCTGTTCCTGGCCTCGTGCGCCCAGATCCCGCGGTCCGGCCCCGTTGGAAAGAGCACGGATGAAAGCGCCGGAAATCCTAATGCGCCGGTGTTCTTTCCCGTCGCTCCGCGCACCGGGTCCAGTCCTGAAGCAGTCATCGAGGACTTCTACCTGGCCGGCAGCGGGTACGAGGACGACTACGCCGTGGCGCGGCAGTACCTGACGCAGGCCTCCTCGGTGGCCTGGAAGCCGGACCAGCGGACGCTGGTGTTCCGCTCCGAGCGCGTGGTGAAGACCGGCGTCGAGGGCGTCTACAACTATGAACTGGACGTCGCGTACTCAGTGGATTCCGACGGCGTGGCCACCCAGATGCCGGAGGGAACCAAGGAAAACATCCCCGTGACGCTGGTGCAGGTCGACGGCGAATGGCGCATCTCCAAGATCCCCGACGGCACCGCCATTCCCGAGGAGACCTTCAAGGTCATCTACGGCGCCTACCCCATCTACTTCTACGACCCCAGCTTCACGTATGCCGTCCCGGATGTCCGCTGGTTCATTAAAAAGAAGACAGTGAAATCCATGACGAGCGCCCTGCTCGGCGGACCCGCCCCGTATCTGAAGGGCGCCGTCGTCAGCGCGTTCCCGTCCGGCATGAAGCTTGCCAGGGAGTCGGTGCCCGTCGTCTCGGGCGCGGCCCAGGTGGACCTTTCGGCCAAGGAACTGACAGACGCCTCCACCGAGGACAGGCTCAGGATGCAGACACAGCTGGCCCTCACGTTCCGCAGCCAGCCGGACGTCATCAACGTGGAGCTGCGGGCCAACCAGGACCTCGTCCGGGTGGAAGACAACGGCTCCGTGCTGCCGCCGGTCCAGAACAGGAATGTGCCCGCGCGCCAGATCGCAGTCAGCAACAACGAGCTAGTGCGGTACGAGAACAACAGGGTGTCACCGTTGCCCGACATGCAGCCGGTGGCGGCCCTGAAACCACGCTCGCCGGCCGAGTCGCCCGTCTCGCAGACGGTGGCGTTCCTGAACGGCGGCCGCAGCACCCTTTATTCGATGGTGCCCGGCCAGCCGGCGCGCGCCCTGACCACCCGCAGCACCCTGACGCACCCGTCGTTCAGCCTGCACGACTGGCTGTGGACAGCGGGGCCGGGGGCGCAGGGCATCACGGAGCTGACCGCCTTCCGTCCCACGGGAATTGCCCAGGGCGCGGCGGTGCCATCCGTAACGCTGACGCCGTCCTGGCTCGCCGGCCGCACGGTTAAGGACTTCCGGGTGTCCCGCGAAGGTGTCCGGGCACTGGTTATCTCCGAACAGAACGGCACAACGCGGGTGCAGGTGACCGGGATCATCCGCGGTGCTGACGGCACTCCAAAGGAATTGACGACGCCCATCACGCTGCAGGCCAGCGGCAACCCGGACCAGGGAGTATGGGTGAACGACACCACAGCAGTGGTCATGCGGGGTGACGGCACGGCGAACGTGACTCCGGAACTTCTGTCCCTCACCTCTTCCCAGCCGCAGAAGCTTGCACCGTGGCCGGGGTTGGTCGCCCTCAGCGCAGGCAACGGTCCCGAGGAGATCTACGCGCAGTCCAGGGACGGCATCTTCCAGAGGCTTGGTAATGGTTGGTCGGCGCAGCTGAGGGGACCCACCGACCCGTCCTTTCCCGGCTGACCGTTACCCCGTTCTTCCTGCGTGGGGCGTTTCCAGGCTCGTGTTTTTCCACATGGAGTCTGCCCGCCCTTTTGCGGGCCGGCTCCGTCGCCGCACCCTTGAACCGTGGGGAGCCATAGGACGGAAGGCAGGCAGAGCACTTCGGCGGATCCGGATCTCCTGGTCCAGCCCCTGTGGCACGCCCGCCACCGCGGGGTGCACGGGCAGCACCTTCTGCGGGCCTGGGACCTGCTGGCGGGGGCCGTAGCCGACATCGTGGCCCTCGCGCTGCCCGTGGAATGCGTCTGCTGCGGCAAGGAGGATCTTGCGCTGTGTGCCGGCTGCGAGCGAAGGCTCCGGATGCTCACCCGGCATCCTTTCCGGGCGGAGACCGGGGCGCCCGCGCTCATGGACACCGACGGGTCGGTGATCCTGCCTGTGGTGGCGGCGGGCATCTACCGCGAGGAGCTCTCACAATCCATCCTGGCCTTCAAGCGCCATGGCCAGGGGCAGTTGCGGCGTGTGCTGTCGAAGGTCCTCGCCAACGCACTTGCGGCAGCATATCCGGGAACGGAGGGCGTAGTCCTCGTTCCGGTCCCGACCAGCGGCAGTGCATACCGGAAACGCGGGTTCAGCCCCGTTCACCTGCTGTTGGCCGGCGTCGGGCGGAGTTTCAACGACCGTAAGGTGGACTGCACCGATGCGCTGCGCAAGTGCGGGAAGCGCGGCGCAGGCATAGGCCTGTCAGGAGGCCAGAAGGGACTCGGCAGAGGAGACAGGTCCCGTAGGGTCCGGGGTTCCATGCGCACCACGCGGGGAGCCCGCGGAAGCTCGCTGCGGGGGAGGCAGTGCGTCATCGTCGACGACGTCCTGACCACCGGTGCCACCCTGGCGGAAGCCGCCCGGGCCGTCCACGAAGCCGGCGGAATTGTTCGCGGTGCTGTGGTCCTTGCCGCCACCCGTGCGCCGGATGCGGCGGCCGCCCCGGCGCAGTCACGGCATCCTGGGGACTGCCTGGGGCTTACCTGAGACATAGAAAAAAATAAACTGCGAAAGGATGAATAACTGGTTGCTATGAACTAACGTCGGATATGGGTACCAAGATCAGTTGTACCTTTCGATAGCGGCTCGGAAAGGGGCTCGACTGTCAATCAGATCGTCCCCAGGAAGCGCCGCCGTCGTGTCACCGAAGTCATTTGGAGGGCACCATGGAGTTCATGATCAGCGGACGAAATCTGACGGTCTCGGACCGATTCCGCGAATACGCCGGCGAGAAGATCTCGAAGATCGAATCGCTTGGGGACAAGGTCCAGCGGGTCGACGCGAAGGTTTCAAAGGAAACAAATGCGCGGCAGACCGGTGACCAGCTCACGGTTGAAGTGACAGTCCTGGGCCGAGGCCCCGTGATCCGTGCCGAAGCAAGCGCCGCAGATAAGTTCGCCGCGTTCGACCTCGCCTACAACAAGCTGCTTGAGCGGCTGCGCAGGGCCAAGGACCGCAAGAAGGTCCACCACGGGCGGCACACGCCCAAGGCCGTCCGCGAGGCAACTGCAACACTGGAGCCCGCGAGCTCCAACCAGCCGATCTACGTCGAAGCGAGCAATAACACCCAGGCCGCTCCGGAACCGGCTGAGAAATCGCCGTACGACGTCGACAACGACATCCCTGCCGGCGACTCGCCGGTACTGATCCGGCGCAAAGTATTCCCGGCCGCGTCACTTACCCTTGACGACGCCGTGGACAATATGGAACTTATCGGTCACGATTTTTACCTTTTCGTGGACAAGGCCACGAACGCACCATCTGTTGTATACCGTCGCCGCGGCTGGACCTATGGAGTTATCACTCTGGACCACTACTGCGAACCCGGCGAGAACACGCATGAGGAGAAAATCCTCGCGTACCGCTCGGACGATGCGGCCGCAACTGCATAAGATGGAGCCCAGGCAACGAAAGGGCTGACATGGGTGCATCGCTGAGCCTCTCGCAGGCCCGGCGGATCGCACTGGCAGCCCAGGGACTGGACAAAGGACGGCCCGCCGGCCCCGTGACCTCACGGGCGGTGGGCCGGACCTTTGCCCGGATTCAGCTCGTCCAGATCGATTCCGTGAACGTACTGGCCCGGAGCCATTTCCTGCCGTTCTTCTCCCGGCTCGGCGACTACGACCGGTCCATCCTCCACCAAATGGCAGGCAGGCACCCGCGGCGCATGGTGGAGTACTGGGCCCACGAAGCCAGCTACATCCGCCCGGAACACTTCCTGGACCTGGTGGTCTGGCAGAACCGCAAGTGGGTGGGCGCGGCAGGGATGGACCCCGGGCTGCGTTCGGGTGTGACCGGCCGTGTCCTGGAGGCGCTCGCCGACGGAAAACCTATGACGGCTGCCCAACTCACGGCCAGGCTCGGGCACGTTGAAGACCGCAATCACGTGAACTGGGGCTGGAACTGGAACGCCGTCAAACGCGTTCTCGAGCACCTGTTTGAAGAGGGGGTCGTCTCATCTGCGTCAAGGACGGACCAGTTCGAACGCCAGTATGCCCTGACCCGCCAGGTATTGCCCGGCCATGACCTCGCAGCGGTACCGGATCCTTCGGACGCCATGGACCGGCTCATCGACGCGGCCGCGCAGGCGCACGGCATCGGGAGCGTGCGGTGTTTCGCGGATTACTTCAGGACGCCAATCAAGGCAGCAACGGCCTCGGTTCAGCGGCTCGTGGAAGCCGGGCGCCTGGAGCCTGTGACAGTTTCCGGCTGGGACCGAAGGGTGTACCGCCACGCCCAGGCACGGCTCCCGCGCCAGGCCGTTGGCCGCGCTCTGCTCAGCCCGTTCGATTCGCTGGTGTTTGAACGGCGCAGGCTCGAGGAGCTCTTCGGATTTCATTACCGGATCGAGATCTACACGCCCGTGGACAAACGCCGCTTCGGCTACTACGTGCTTCCGTTCCTGCTCCGCGACCGCATCGTGGCGCGGGTGGACCTTAAGGCAGACCGGGCCGCCGGCATGTTGCTTGCCAGGGCGTGCTTCGGTGAGCCGGACGCCCCGGCGGACACCGCCGTCGAACTTGCTGCCGAGCTGCAACTGATGGCGGATTGGCTGGGACTGGAGGGCGTTGCCGTCTCGCCGGTGGGCGACCTTGCTCCCGCGGTCGCCGCGGCCATCACCGGCTATCCGCTGTGAGGGAACAGGGCAACGTGCCATGCGTCTCTCCCGTAGACTAAATCACGCCAGAATTCGGCAGCATGAGACTGGGAGCAACTTCACGTGGCATCACTAATCGAAAAAATTCTCCGCACAGGTGACAAAAAGCTCCTGAGGCAACTGCGGAACTATGCTGATTCCATTAATGCCCTTGAAGAATCGTTCCAAACTTTCACGGATGCGGAACTTCGTGAAGAAACAGACCGGCTCCGGGCGCGCCACCAGGATGGCGAGAAGCTCGACGACCTCCTGCCGGAAGCCTTCGCCGCCGTGCGTGAGGCGTCCTCCCGCACGCTTGGCATGCGGCACTTCGACGTCCAGCTCATGGGTGGCGCTGCCCTGCACCTGGGCAACATCGCCGAAATGAAGACCGGTGAAGGCAAGACTCTGGTGGCCACTGCTCCGGCCTACCTCAACGCCCTTACGGGCAATGGCGTGCACGTTGTCACCGTGAACGACTACCTGGCCGAATACCAGTCTGAGCTTATGGGCCGCGTTTACCGCTTCCTCGGGCTCACCAGTGGCTGCATCCTCGCCAACCAGGACCCGTCTGTCCGCCGCGAGCAGTACTCTGCCGACATCACCTACGGCACCAACAACGAATTCGGCTTCGACTACCTCCGCGACAACATGGCCTGGGACAAGTCCGAGCTGGTGCAGCGCGGCCATAACTTTGCGATCGTCGATGAAGTCGACTCGATCCTCATCGACGAGGCCCGTACGCCGCTGATCATTTCCGGCCCCGCCCAGGGTGACACCAACCGCTGGTACAGCGAGTTCGCCAAGGTTGTCCTGCGGCTGCAGCCGGAGAAGGACTACGAAGTCGACGAGAAGAAGCGCACCGTCGGCGTACTCGAAGGCGGAATCGAAAAGGTTGAGGACTACCTCGGCATCCAAAACCTCTACGAATCCGCCAACACCCCCCTGATCGGCTTCCTCAACAACGCCATCAAGGCCAAGGAACTGTTCAAACGGGACAAGGACTATGTCATCCTCGACGGCGAGGTCCTCATCGTTGACGAGCACACCGGCCGTATTCTGGCCGGCCGCCGCTACAACGAAGGCATGCACCAGGCGATCGAAGCCAAAGAGGGCGTCGAGATCAAGGCTGAAAACCAGACCCTCGCCACGGTCACGCTGCAGAACTACTTCCGCATGTACGACAAGCTCTCCGGCATGACGGGCACGGCCGAAACCGAAGCCGCCGAATTCATGAGCACGTACAAGCTCGGCGTGGTGGCCATCCCCACGAACCGCGACATGCAGCGGCTCGACCAGTCCGACCTCGTGTACAAGAACGAGGTCGTGAAGTTCGAGGCCGTGGTTAAGGACATCGCCGAACGCCACGAGGACGGCCAGCCCGTCCTGGTGGGCACCACCAGCGTCGAAAAGAGCGAGTACCTCTCGCGCCAGCTGGCGAAGGAGGGCATCAGGCACGAGGTTCTCAACGCCAAGAACCACGCCCGTGAAGCAGCCATCGTGGCCCAGGCCGGACGTAAGGGCGCGGTGACGGTCGCCACCAACATGGCCGGCCGCGGTACGGACATCATGCTGGGCGGGAACGCCGAGTTCACCGCCATCGCCGAACTGGCACAGCGCGGACTCGACCCTGAAGAAAACTCGGACGAGTACGAGGCCGCGTGGCCGGGGGCGCTGGAAGCTGCGAAAAAGGCCGTCAAGGACGAGCATGAGGAAGTCCTGGGCCTGGGCGGCCTGTATGTGCTGGGAACTGAGCGCCACGAGTCCCGCCGCATCGACAACCAGCTCCGCGGCCGCTCCGGCCGCCAGGGAGACCCCGGCGAGTCCCGTTTCTACCTGTCACTGACCGACGACCTCATGCGCCTGTTCAACTCCGGCGCGGCGGAGCGGCTGATGAACAGCTCCGTACCCGACGACGTGGCCCTGGAATCCAAGCTGGTCTCGCGTGCCATTGCCTCGGCCCAGGGGCAGGTCGAAGGCCGGAACGCCGAGCAGCGCAAAAACGTCCTGAAGTACGACGACGTCCTTAACCGCCAGCGCGAAGCCATCTACGGCGACCGCCGCCGGATCCTCGAAGGCGACGACCTGCACGAAAAGGTGCAGTTCTTCCTGGAGGACACCATCAACGCACTGATCGACGAAGCGACGGCCGAAGGCAACGGTGACGACTGGGACTTTGACCAGCTCTGGACCAACCTCAAGACGCTCTACCCCGTTACCGTGACGCCGCACGATGTCATCGACGAGGCCGGCGGCAAGTCACGCATCACCGTGGAGTTCCTGAAGGAAGAAATCATGTCTGACGCCAAGCTGGTGTATCAGGCACGCGAGGAAGCCATCGGTTCCGAGAGCATGCGGGAACTCGAGCGGCGTGTTGTGCTCTCCGTCGTCGGGCGGAAGTGGCAGGAGCACCTTTACGAGATGGACTACCTGAAGGAAGGCATCGGCCTGCGCGCCATGGCCCAGCGTGACCCGCTGGTGGAATACCAGCGTGAAGGATTCACGATGTTCCAGTCCATGATGGAAGCCATCCGGGAGGAGAGCGTCGGCTTCCTCTTCAACCTCGAAGTGGAAGTCACCCCGGCCGAGGACGTTGTAGTTGCCGATGCCGCCGGTGGCCACACCGAACACCACGAGCCGCAGATCCGCGCCGCCGGCCTGGAGGCTCCGGAGAAGCCTGCCCAGCTGCAGTACACGGC
>NZ_JBHTSL010000045.1:0-12932 GCF_042795115.1 Arthrobacter sp. NPDC056493
TTCGGGGACGGCCACCTTTTTTGCGGACTGTCAGCCAGCCTTACTGACTGTCAGCCAGCCGGGCAATTAGTTGCCGGTCAGCTTCTCGCGCAGAGCGGCAAGAGCCTCGTCCGAAGCAAGCGTGCCTGCACCGGAATCGGTGGCAGCCGGCTCGGAGGAGTAGCTGGTGGTGCCGGAGTCGCTGTCGCCGGACGTCGCAGCAGCGGCGTCGTCGGCAGCGTGCTGGGCAACCTGCTTCTTGTGGGCTTCCCAGCGGGTCTGGGCGTCAGCGTACTGCTGCTCCCAGGCGGCGCGCTGGTTCTCGTAGCCTTCAAGCCACTCGTTGGACTCCGGGTCGAAGCCCTCCGGGTACTTGTAGTTGCCCTCTTCGTCGTACTCAGCGGCCATGCCGTACAGAGCCGGATCGAACTCGGTGCTGTCGGCGTCAACGCCCTCGTTCGCCTGCTTGAGGGAGAGGGAGATGCGGCGGCGCTCGAGGTCGATGTCGATGACCTTGACGAACAGCTCGTCGCCAACGGAGACAACCTGCTCAGCCAGCTCAACGTGGCGGACAGCCAGCTCGGAGATGTGCACGAGGCCTTCGATGCCGTCTTCGACGCGGACGAACGCACCGAACGGAACGAGCTTGGTGACCTTACCCGGAACAACCTGGCCGAGGGCGTGGGTGCGGGCGAAGGTCTGCCACGGATCTTCCTGCGTAGCCTTGAGCGACAGGGACACACGCTCGCGGTCCAGGTCGACCTCGAGAACCTCGACGGTGACTTCCTGGCCAACTTCGACAACCTCGGACGGGTGGTCGATGTGCTTCCAGGACAGCTCGGAAACGTGAACCAGGCCGTCTACGCCGCCCAGGTCCACGAATGCACCGAAGTTGACGATGGAGGAAACGATGCCGGGACGGACCTGGCCCTTTTCCAGCTTGTTGAGGAACGTGGAGCGGACCTCGGACTGGGTCTGCTCGAGCCATGCACGGCGGGACAGCACAACGTTGTTGCGGTTCTTGTCCAGCTCGATGATCTTGGCTTCGATCTGCTGACCGATGTACGGAGCAAGGTCGCGCACACGGCGCATCTCGACGAGGGATGCGGGCAGGAAGCCGCGCAGACCGATGTCGAGGATAAGACCACCCTTGACAACCTCGATGACGGTACCGGTGACAACACCGTCTTCTTCCTTGACCTTCTCGATGTCGCCCCAGGCGCGCTCGTACTGAGCACGCTTCTTGGAGAGGATCAGGCGGCCTTCTTTGTCTTCCTTGGTGAGCACCAGGGCTTCGACCTGATCGCCGACTGAGACAACGTCTCCGGGATCAACGTCGTGCTTGATGGAAAGCTCGCGGGAGGGGATGACACCTTCGGTCTTGTAACCGATGTCGAGCAGAACTTCGTCGCGGTCGACCTTGACGACGGTACCTTCGACGAGGTCCCCGTCGTTGAAGTACTTGATGGTGGCGTCGACAGCTGCGAGGAAGTCCTCAGCGGTACCGATGTCGTTAATGGCGACTACGGGGGTACCGGGCTTCTCGGTGGAGGTGATGGTCATGTAGTAGGGGCTCCGTTGTGGATAGTTAGTCGGTCAGGCAAACCGCTTCGCCCGCATTATGGAATGCAGGCGAAGGTGCGGGCACTCCGCAAGGAAGTGCCTGGTCATCCTGATTTTGTGGATTGAAGAAAAAACGTGCACGTAGTACACGCCCGTTTATTCTAGTAGCAAGCGCCAACCGGGGTCAAAGCGCTAGAAATGCGTCAGGCAGTGCGGCGTGCGTTCGACGGCGAACATCCGGGCGGCGCGGAACGCCGCCCCCGGCGCGTGTTCCACGATGCGTCCCGACGCCGCCAGGGTCACGGGGTTGACGCCCCCGAGGTACATGGCGGACAGCGCCGCCACATCCAGCTCGAGGTCCGGTGTCCTGAGGTCCGGTGTCCTGATGCCCGGCGCGCCGCTCCCGACTGCGGTGACTGCCGCGGTGCCGCCATCCACCTCCACGGCGAAGGTGCCGCCGGTCAGCCCGAGGGAGTCGGCGACTTTCAGCACCAGCTGCCCGTCGGCCGGGTAGTGCCGCGCTTCCAGCGCCTGCCGCACGTCGAGGATCCGCAGCCACAGCATGTCCCGGGCTGCCGAGGACTCCACACAGCGCGCGTCCTCGAGGGCCCAGCGCAGGGGGTCGTCCACGGGCGCTTCCTCCCAGGTGATGCGTTCCACCAGGTCGATGGCCCCCAGGTACTGCCACAGCTCAAGGTACGCGGCCCCGGTGGCCGCGACCAGGTCCACGACTTCCATGGTGTACGGGGTACTGGACCAGCCGGCGAACCGGTACGACACGTAGCCGTCCACGTCGCCGCCGGGCCCGTAGTGCAGCGCCACCTTGACCTTCGGGTCCTCGCCGCCGTCGCGGCTGACGGACCCCGAGGCGAACTGCCGGTAGAACTCATGGCGGCCGATCGATCCGGGGGTGCTGCGGTGGACCCGGTCGAAGACGTCCGGAGCCAGCTCCAGCAGCACCTTGGGGTCGGCAACCTCGACGCTGCCCAGGGGAAGGTGGTTCAGCCTGAAACGCGCAGTGGTGTCCACCTTCACGGCCTGCTCGGATGTTGCCACGCCGAACCCGAACCGGCCGTAAATCGAGGCCTCGGAGGCGGTGAGGGCTGCCATCGCGAGGCCTTCCTCCCGGGCCAGGGCGAGGTCCTCCCCCATCATGCGGCGCAGCAGGCCGCGGCGCCGGTGCGAGGTCCGGACCGTCACGGCAGTCACCAGCCGGGTATCCAGCAGCCGGCCGAAACCGATGTTCAGGGTTTTGTTCATGGTCCCGAAAGTGGCAACGGGAACGTCGGCGCCCAGGGAGTGACCGGCAACCGTTCCCGTCTGGTACACGCCGGTCATGACGCGCCGGTCCGTGCGCTGCAGTTCGATGCTCGTGTCCACGCGCTCGTCCGTGCGCCGGGCATCGTGGAAGCCGAAGGCTACCGCCCGCATCCACGCAACCGACTGCGGGTACGCAGGATCGTCTTTGGCTGCCGGCTCAAACCGCCGGATTTCATAGTCCACGCTCAGATTAGACACAGCCTCGAGCCTAGCCAAGGTCCCGCCGGACCGCCACAGTGACCCTCTCCGGCAACCGCCGCCGGCACAAATTGATGCCGGCGGCGGTCACGGAATGGCGGGTGACTGAAGCCGGGAAGGCTAGTGCCCGGCGTCGTACCAGCTGGTGCCGACGCCGATCTGGACTTCCAGCGGAACGCTGAGTTCAGCGGCGGCGGCCATCTGCTCCGTGACCAGTTTTTCGACTGCCTCCCGCTCGCCCTTGGCCACTTCCAGCACGAGTTCGTCGTGGACCTGCAGCAGCAGGCGCGACTTGAGTCCCTGTGCGGCCAGTTCCGCATGCACGCCCAGCATGGCGCGTTTGATGATGTCCGCGGCCGAGCCCTGGATGGGCGAGTTCAGGGCGATGCGTTCGGCGTTCTCCCGCAACTGCCGGTCCGTACTGGTGAGGTCCGGCAGGTAGCGGCGCCGGCCTTCGATCGTGGCGGTGTAGCCATCCACCCGGGCCTGGTCCACCACGCCGCGGAGGTAGTCGCGCACGGCACCGAACCGGTCGAAGTAGTCCTTCATGAGGTTCCTGGCCTCGTCCACCGAGATCTCCAGCTGCTTGGACAGGCCGAAGGACGTCAGCCCGTAGGCCAGGCCGTAGGACATGGCCTTGACCTTGGAACGCATGGCGCTGGTGACCTCGGCCGGCGGCACGTGGAAAATGGACGAGCCGACGAAGCGGTGCAGGTCCTCCCCCTCGCGATAAGCCTCGATCAGGCCGGCGTCCCCGGACAGGTGCGCCATGATGCGCATTTCGATCTGTGAGTAGTCCGCGGACAGCAGGCATTCGTAGCCGTCGCTGACCACGAAGATGCCACGGACGCGGCGGCCTTCCTCACTGCGGATGGGGATGTTCTGCAGGTTGGGGTTGTTGGACGAGATGCGCCCGGTGGCGGCCACGTTCTGCGCGTAGGTGGTGTGGATTCGCCCGTCCTCCGCCACCGACTTCTTCAGCGTCTCCACCATCTGCCGCAGCTTGGCAGATTCGCGGTGCGCCATGAGCTGGACCAGGAATTCGTGCCCGGTCTTCTCCAGCAGGTTTTTCAGGGATGCGGCGTCCGTGGTGTAGCCGGACTTGATCTTCTTGGTCTTGGGCAGTTGCAGCTCCTCGAAGAGGACTGTCTGCAGCTGCTTCGGCGAACCGAGGTTCACCTCGTGGCCAATCGCGGCGAACGCCCGTTCCTGGGCGTCGTCAATCACTCTGGCCAGATCCGCCAGCTGTTCGTCCATCAGCTCCATGGAGACGGCGATGCCGGTCTTTTCCATGTCCGCCAGCACCCGGCTCACCGGCAGTTCCAGCGTGGCCAGCAGGTCCTCGGCCTTGCGGTCCTTCAGTTCCGATTCGAAGAACCGGCTCAGCTTATGGACGACGGCGGCCACCTGGACCAGCGCGCCGGACGCCGCGGCGGCGTCGTCGTCGAACGCCAGCTCCAGCTGGCCCGCCTTGGCGGCCTCGGGCGTGATGTGGATGTTCAGGTGGAACTGGGCCAGTTCGCCCAGTTCGTAGGTCCGGCGGTCGGGCTGGATGAGGTAGCCGGAGATGGAGGTGTCATCCACCACGCCCTCCAGGCCGAACCCGCGGTTGGCCAGCGCTTTCAGTGCAGCCTTGTAGCCGTGCATCACCTTCGGGGAGTCCGCATCCCGGAGCCACTGCGCCAGGATGTTTTCCGCGTCGGCGTCCAACGTGGTGAGCTCCACGTAGGCGGCGGCATCGTCGCGCACGATGGCGACGGCGTCCGCGTCCTCGCCGATCCGGCCGGGCAGCACGTCCACGGCGAGGGCAGAGCGCTGCCCGGCCCCTGCCTCGAGGAAGGCCCGGAGCGCGTCCGCGTCCATCAGCGCGGCGAAGTCCCGGGTCTCCAGGGCTTCGCGCTCCGGGGCCGGGGCCTCGCTGGCGTAGAGATCGAAGAGCCGGGTGCGGATGGTCTTGAATTCGAGCTCGTCGAAGAGCTCCTCGAGCGCCTGCTGGTCGGGCCGCGGATCGGCCAGTTCGTCCAGCGTCACCGGGAGGTCAAGGTCGGTGTGGAGCTGGTTCAGCTTGCGGTTGCGCTTGACGGCGTCCACGTTGGCGCGCAGTGAGTCCCCCACCTTCCCGCCGATGGCGTCGAGGTGTTCCAGCACGCCCTCCAGGCCGCCGTAAAGGTTGATCCACTTGGCTGCCGTCTTGGGTCCGACGCCGGGAACGCCCGGCAGGTTGTCCGCAGTCTCGCCCACCAGGGCGGCGAGGTCCGAGTACCGGGAGGGGCTGACGAAGTATTTTTCTTCGACGGCGGTGGCGTCCATGCGCGGGATGTCGCTGACGCCCTTCTTCGGGTACAGCACGAACACGTTGTCGGTGATGAGCTGGAAGGCGTCACGGTCGCCGGACACGAGCAGGACCTCGTAGCCGGCCTTTTCACCCATCGCTGCGAGCGTGGCCAGGATGTCATCGGCCTCGTAGCCGGGCATCTTGATGGTCTTGATGCCCCAGGCGCCCATGACCTGGTCGATCAGGTCGATCTGGCCGCTCATTTCCCGCGGGGTCTCGTTGCGGCCGCCCTTGTAGTCGCTGTACTCGGCTTTGCGGTGAGTGGTGTCATCGGAGACGTCGAAAGCGACCGCGACGTGGGTGGGCTTCTGTTCCTTGATCAGGTTGATGAGCATGGAGGTGAAGCCGTGGATCGCATTGGTGTGCTGGCCCCTGGCGGTGGAGAACTTGTCGGCCGGAAGGGCGAAGAAGGCCCGGAAGGCCATGGAGTGCCCGTCCAGCACCAGAAGCCGGGGCTGCTCCGTCAGGGGGACGACGGGCGCCTCGGTGGCCGACACCGACGGGGCATCGGGCGAGGACACGGCGATGTCCTCCAGGGTCTGGGTTGCGGACGGAATTGGGGCCGGTTTGGTTGTTTCACTCACAGGTGCCAGCCTAGTTGCCATGATGGACAATTTCACGCCCGGCCCTGCCGGTGAGGCCAGTCCCACAGAGGCCGACCCGACGGCGGAAGGGCGCTCCGCCGTCGAAACGCCCGCCCCGGTTGAGGCGCCCGCCGCGGCGGAAGCCGCGGCCGCAGCCGACTTCAGGGAAGAACTGTTTGCCGCCGGCGTTCCGGAGCACCTCCACGACTGGCTTGCCGAGTACGGCATCGGCGCCCTCGTGGTGAAGATGGGGATCCGGTTCCTGGAGATGAGCCCCGAACGGTGTGTGGCCACGATGCCGGTGGAAGGGAACACCCAGGTGGCCGGGATCCTGCACGGCGGCGCACACGTGGTGCTCGCCGAAACCCTGGGCTCGTTTGCCGCCGGGATGCATGCCGGCCCCGGACGCCAGGCACTGGGCATCGAGGTTGGCGCCACGCACCACCGCGCGGTCTCCGCCGGCACAGTGACCGGAACCTGCACGGCCATCCACCTGGGCCGGACACTGACCACGCATGAAATCGTGATGACCGACGACCAGGGACGACGGCTGTCCACGGCCCGCATCACCAACCTCATCCGTTAGCCGCCGGAAACACCCTAACGATCAGGCCAGCGGTACCGGAGCTCCACGATCCCCCGCCCCTGGGGACGGGCCTCCTGCAACTCAAGTGGCGCCGTCGGACCCTGGACAATGGGAAGCAGCCGCTTTCCCCCGCCAAGGACCACCGGGATCACCGAAACGATCAGTTCGTCCAGCAGGCCGGCGCCGGCGAACTGGGCGGCGAGCTCCCCGCCGCCCACCATCCAGATGTTTTTGCCCCCGGCGTCCCGCCGAAGGTCGTCGATGAATTCGGTCACCTCTCCGCGCACGAAGGTGATGTCCGCTCCCGGCGGGCCACTGAACTCGTGGTGGGTGAAGATCCAGCAGGGCGTGCCGGGGTAGGGCCAGTTGCCGGGTTCGTGCTCCATCAGCCACTCGTAGGTGGTCCCGCCCATGACGATGCAGCCGACTCCGGCCATGAAGGTTTCGTAGCTTTCCTTGCCGCCTTCGAAGCCGTCGAACTGCAGCAGCCAGGCAAGGTCGTCGTCCGCGGTGGCGATGAAGCCGTCGAGGGAGGACGCAACATAATACTGGACGCTCGGCATGGGCCCAGCCTAGCCACTCCCGTTCCCTCTTCCCAGAGGGGGCCGGCCTAGCTGCTGAAGTACGGAATGATCAGGTAGAGGCCGAACAGCACGGCGATGCCGCAGAGCCCGAAGCAGGCGTAGGAGAGGTACTTGACCCACACCGGCGCAATGGCCTGGCGGTCCCCGGCGATGGCGGTCAGCCGGACGCCGAGGGAGTAGAGGACCACTACGGTCACGGCGGCAATCAGTGTGGCGCCGGCTACGGTGAGGAGTTCCAGCCACTTCATCGCTGCGGGCCCTTCGGATCGATGTTGTTGGCGCGCTCGGCGGCGCGTGCCCTGGCAAGGGCCTTCTTCTTGGCGAAGCGGACAGCCTGGCCGGCCTCTTCGACTTCGACGGCGTTGTGATGGCCAACCTGCGATTTACGGGACACCAGGAACATGTACATGACTGCGCCGATGCCGGCCACGGCCGCAATCACCACACCGACAACCCCGGTCTTGACCAGCAGCGCGGTCAGCGCACCGACAATGCCCGCGGCCGGCAGCGTGAAGAGCCAGCCGAGGGCGATACGGCCCACCATGCCCCAGCGCACCGTCGTACCCCGGCGGCCCATGCCGGAGCCGATCACCGATCCGGATGCCACCTGGGTGGTGGACAGGGCAAAACCCAGGTGCGAGGAGGCCAGAATGGCGGAGGCGGTGCTTGACTCGGCCGCGAAGCCCTGGGCGGGCTTCACTTCGGTGAGGCCGGCGCCCATGGTCCTGATGATCCGCCAGCCGCCGGCGTACGTTCCAACGGCGATGGCGAGGGCACACGCCGTGATCACCCACAGCTGCGGGCCCGAGCCGGGCTGCTGGGTTCCCGCCGAGATGAGCACCAGGGTGATGATGCCCATGGTTTTCTGTGCATCATTCGTGCCGTGGGCCAGCGCCACGAGGCTGGAGGTGAAGACCTGGCCGGTCCGGAAGCCGCCGCGCTTCTGTGTGAGCTTGCTGCCCGTCTCCGGATCGTGCCGGGACGTGAGGGCATAGGCGATGCGGGTGCAGACGTAGGCCACAAGCCCGGCGATGACCGGGGCGAAAACGGCAGGGAGAATGACCTTCTGGAGCAGCGTCTCCAGGTTGACGGAGTGGAAACCGAGGCCAACGATCGCGGCACCGATGAGGCCTCCGAAGAGCGCATGGGATGAACTGGAGGGCAGTCCCTTGAGCCAGGTGATCATGTTCCACAGGATGGCGCCCATCAGGCCGGCGAAAATGATGTCCGGGGTGATCTGGACCCCGCCGGACCCCTCGCGGATGATGCCGCCCGAGACCGTTTTTGCGACTTCAGTGGACAGGAACGCGCCGACGAGGTTGAGGGCCGCCGCGAGGGCAACCGCAGTCTTCGGCTTGATCGCACCGGTGGCAATGGGCGTGGCCATCGCGTTGGCGGTGTCATGGAACCCGTTCGTGAAGTCAAAAAATAATGCCAGCGCAATGACCAGCGCCACCATGAAGGTGATGTCCACCTGTTGCCCAATCTGCAGAGTCTACGTACAGCAGTTCCACTTCCCCTGCCTGCACTGCACAGCATAGTTCACCCGATGTTTAAGAAAACGTCTGTGGGTGGGGGTAGCGGAGCTGCAGGGCAGGCTTGAAACCTTATCGATGGTACGCGTCCTGCTGACGAGGTCCAACCTGCGACGCGGACGGGCGGTTACAGCTGCGGGTCCGGGCCGCGGGCGAATTCATGGATGTCCGCCAGGTCACCCCGCGACAGGCCGGTCCGGGGATCCGGCGAGACCAGCAAGGCACGGCGGCCAAGAATCCGTGCCCACGCCTGCGCCCGGCCCTCGAAGGCGAGCTGGTCGTCCACCCAGATGATCCGCTCCGGAGCGTGCCTGCCCACATCCGCCTGGATGGCTTCGAGCTTCCACCATTCCGCACCGCCTCCCGCGCCGTCGGCGGTCAGCACCGGCCAGGAGCTTCCGTTCAGTCCGGTGACCGGGCAGAGCACGGCCGGCGCGAGTTCCTCCCAGCTGGTGAGCCAGACGCAGCGGAGCCCGGGCAGCAGCGACAGCCGGTTGAGGCCCGCCACCAGCTCCGCCGCGTAGGCCACTTCCAGCATCCCGGCGTAGGCAAACCGCCAGGCTGAGCCCCACGGCGTTGCTCCCGTCGGTCCGAACGGGCACACGACGCCGTCGACATCCAGGTACAGGGTGACTGTATTTTCCACCGCGTTCCTCCAGCGCCTGCTACGGGCGCCGGCCCGCCGGCGGCCCTGCAGCCCACGCTACGGACGGCGGGCCCGGAGGGGCAAGGGCTTTTTTAAGCGGGGACTCCCACCCGGGCCGCCGGAACCGCTGCGGAGGGCACGCCGTCGCCGTCCTGGCCGTACAGCCAGTCGTTGTACTGGTAGTCGCCGTCCTTCCGGCTCTTGAAGAGCAGGTTGCGAAGGGTGCGGGCCAGCCCGGAGACGTGCCAGGACTCGCCCCAGACGCGGGCGGTGCGCTGGACCCGGGCCGTGCGTGCGGCGCGTGCGGCATTGAAATCCCGGATGGCGGCGTCCCAGCCGCCGGCGTCTGCACCGTCCTCAGTGAACACGGTCCCGAGGCTGGCCTCCTGCAGCACGGCGGCGTCCTCGAGGGCCTGGCAGGCGCCCTGGGCGAGGTACTGAAGCATGGGGTGCGCGGCGTCGCCCATCAGCACCATCCTGCCGGCCACCCAGTTTTCGATGGGGTCGCGGTCGTACATGGGCCAGCGGACGCCGGTGGCGAGGTTTTTCAGTGCCTCCCGGACCGCGGGGACACAGTCCTTGTAGGCCGCCTGGAGCTCGTCCACTCCCCCGTACTGTTCCTCGCCGCGTTCGAAGGAGGCTGATTTGAAGACGGCCACGGTGTTGAGCAGTTCGCCCTTCCGCAGCGGGTACTGGACCAGGTGGCAGTCCGGGCCGAGGTAGACAATCACGTCCTCGAGGTCGCCCCGGGGTGTGTCCCCGGTGATGGGGACGGTCCCGCGGTAGGCCACGTACGACGACGACACCGGGCCGTCCTGCGCTACCTCGCGGCGGAGTGCGGACTTGAGTCCGTCCGCCCCGAGGACGACGTCCGCCTGGTACGTGGCCCCGTCCGCTGCCTCTGCCGTGGCCCGGCCGTCCACGGTCCGGACGGACTCGACCGTGACGTCGTTGACCAGCCGGACCCCGGCATCCCGGCAGGCGTCGAGGAGAATGCGGTGCAGGTCGCTGCGGTGAATGACGACGTAGGGGGCGCCGTAGCGTTCCTCGAAGGTGCCGCCAAGGGACTGCCGGGTGAGCTCTTCGCCTGTCACGGCGTCCCGGAAGACGAGGTGCCTGGGCCGGACACCGATCTCCAGCGCCTTGTCCAGCAGGCCCCAGCGCTTGAGCACGCGGGAGGCGTTGGGCGCCATCTGCAGGCCCGCCCCGACCTCGCCGAACTCCGGTGCCCGTTCCAGCAGGGTGACCTCGGCGCCGTTCTCACGGAGGGCGAGGGCGCCGGCCAGGCCGGCCATTCCGCCGCCGATCACCAGGACATCGGTGGACGGTTTCGGGTTAGACATTGTTGACTCCTACAGGGGTTGGGGTTGTGCGGATGGTTTTGGCGCCGACGGCGACGAGCAGGAGTGCTGCGACGGCGGCGGCCCCGGCGAACGCCAGGAAGTTGGAGTTGACGCCCAGCCCGGCTGCCAGCAGCAGGCCTCCGGCCTGCGGTGCGGCCACCGCGCCGATCCGGCCCACGCCGAGGGCCCAGCCGAGGGCAGTCCCCCGCAGGTGGGCGGGGTAATGGCTGGCGACAGCGGCGATGACCAGGCACTGCGTTCCGTGCGTTCCGACGCCGGCGAGGACCAGCATCAGGTACACCACGGTGACCGGCGGCCCGGTCACCAGCACCAGGAGGGCGACGGCGGCAACCGCGGCTGCCGCGACCGCCGTCGGGACGGGGCCGAAGCGGGTCCCGGCCCAGGCTGTGGCCACAGAGCCGACGACGGCACCCAGGTTCAGGGCCAGCGCGAACGTGAGCGCAGAGCCGAGGTTGTAGCCGGCCAGCTGCATCAGGTTGGGCAGCCAGGTGCCCAGCCCGTACCAGGCAAAGAGGGTCACGAGGGTGGCCACCGCATACAGCACGCTCACGCCCAGGTAGGGCGCGCGGAGCAGGGAACGGAACCCCGGCCTGGTTTCCGGGGTTGCGGTCCCGGCCGCCTGCCGAACCCCGGCCGGCGGCAGGGTCTCCGGCAGGAAGCCCACGCCCAGCGGGATGACCACCGCCAGGGCCACGACAGCGACCAGGAACATAACCTGCCAGCCGTACGCCGGGATCAGCGGGATGCCTGCCAGCGCGGCCAGTGATCCGCCGATCGGAACGCCGGACATCATCAGGGTGGCTATGGTGGACCGCCATTTCGCCGGCACAAGTTCCGCCACGAGGGCGTTGGCCGAGGGCACCAGTCCGCCGAGGCCGATGCCGGCCAGCAGCCGCAGGGCGCCGAAGGTGTAGGCGTTCGGGGCGAAGGCGCAGAGGATGGTGAAGACCGAGAACACCACGGCGCAGCCCAGGATGGTCCGGCGGCGGCCCCAGGTGTCGGCCATCCGGCCGGCGAAGACGGCGCCGATCATCATGCCGGCGAACGCCATGGATCCGACCGTACCGGCGGTCGCCTTTGTCAGCCCCCAGCCGGTGTCGTTGATGAGGGCCGACTGGACGGTTCCGTAGACGATGAGGTCGTAGCCGTCGAAGACCACCAGCAGCCAGCAGACGAGCACGGCCAGGGCGGACTGTTTGGAAAACCGGGGCGCGGCCGGCGGAAGGGCTGCTCCGGGCATGGGCAGCTCCGGCGCCGCAGCGGAAGGTGTGTGATTCATGCCACCACTGTCAGGGCTGACGGCATGACGTTCCAATAGAATTCTGGCATGCAGAATAAGCCCCTCCGGAAGAAGCCCACGTATTCAATCGAGGCGGTCGACAATGCTCTGCAGCTGCTGCAGCTGCTGCGGGACGGCGGCAGCCTGCGGCTCAAGGATGCCGCCAGCGAGCTGGGCGTGGCCCCGTCCACCGCGCACCGCCTGCTGGCCATGCTCGTGTACCGGGGCTTTGCCGTGCAGGACGAAACCCGGCGTTACGTCCCCGGGCCGGCGATGGGAGCGGGGCCGGCCGGCGTCACCTGGACCCGGCTGCTGCGCAATGTGGCCCGGCCCCACATGGAGCTGCTGAGTTCGCGCCTCAACGAGACCGTGAACCTCATGATCCGGGTGGGCACCAAGGTCCGGTTCCTGGAGACCGTGGAGGGCATCAGCGCCCTTCGCGTCGGCGATAGGCAGGGCACCGTACTGCCGGCGAACAGGGCGTCGGGCGGCAAGGCGATGCTGGCCGAGCTCGAGCCGGCGCTGATTGAGCAGCTGTTCCGGAGCGCCAATGCGGAGATCGGCGGTGACAGCATTTCCGACGCCGAGTACCCGGCGTTCCTGCGGGAACTGGAAACGGTCCGCAGCAACGGCTTCGCGGCGAACTTCGAGGGAACGGAGGAGGGCATCAGCGCGCTGGGCATGTCCCTGCACAACGGGAAGGGCGATGTGGTGGGCGCTTTCAGCGTGGCGACCCCGGTGACCAGGTTCCGGGCCGTGTTCGACGCCGGTTTGGTGCCGGTGATGCTGGAAACGCGCCGGCAGCTGGAGATCGACATCGCGGCGAATCCCGCCGAGCCCGAGAGGTAGGTTACCCAAGTAGCTCGCAGTTGTTGTCGTTTTGGGGGGTGAAAAACAAAACAAAAGCCAGCCCCTTTGGGCCCCGAATTAATCCAGGCACAAAAATGATTTGTTAAAAA
>NZ_JBHTSL010000045.1:12942-15182 GCF_042795115.1 Arthrobacter sp. NPDC056493
TTTTGGCCGATCACACCTACACCAACTGCGAGCCAGTTGGGCCACGGAATTCTGCCTGCCAGAATATGCTGTGGTTCACAAACACGCTGTCCCTAATCTCGGTACTACGCCCAGACTTCATCCATACCCACCGAGGAGGCCGCCGTGTCCATCAGCGCCGGGACCACGACCCACGAATCAGTTGCCGCCGCCCAGGTGGTCCCGGAGCCCACGCCGGAGGAGGCCCTGCAGCTGGAGCAGCTGTACCGCGACTTCGCGCAGGAGAACCTGATCCCCCTGTGGACCGAGATCGGTGACCTGATGCCGATGGTTCCCTCGCCCAAGGCCCGGCCCCATGTGTGGCGCTGGAGCGACCTCTACCCCCTGGCTGCCCGCGCCGGTGACCTGGTCCCGGTCGGGCGGGGCGGCGAGCGGCGGGCCATCGCCCTTGCCAACCCCGGCCTTGCCGGTACCCCGTACGCGACGC
Source organism: Arthrobacter sp. NPDC056493 (assembly GCF_042795115.1). Lineage (NCBI taxonomy): Bacteria > Bacillati > Actinomycetota > Actinomycetes > Micrococcales > Micrococcaceae > Arthrobacter > Arthrobacter sp. NPDC056493. Next base: position 13,409 of record NZ_JBHTSL010000045.1, read on the forward strand.
CGACGCTGTGGGCCGCGATCCAGTACCTTGGCGCGCACGAAACCGCGCCGGAACACCGCCACTCCCAAAACGCCTTCCGGTTCGTCGTCGAGGGCGAAGGGGTCTGGACAGTGGTGAACGGGGACCCGGTGGCGATGCGCCGCGGCGACTTCCTGCTGACTCCCGGCTGGAATTTCCACGGCCACCACAACGACACCGACCAGCCGATGGCGTGGATCGACGGCCTGGATATCCCGTTCGTGCACTACGCCGACGCCGGGTTCTTCGAGTTCGGCACCGAGCGCGTCACCGACGAGGCCACCCCGGACATTTCGCGTTCCGAGCGGCTCTGGGCCCACCCCGGCCTGCGCCCGCTGTCCGGCCTGGACAACACGACCAACTCCCCCATCGCCGCGTACCGCTGGGAATACACCGACCGGGCACTGCGCGAGCAGCTGCTGCTCGAGGACGAGGGCCACCCGGCCACCGTCTCCCAGGGCCACGCAGCGATCCGGTACTCCAACCCCACCACGGGCGGGGACGTGATGCCCACCATCCGCGCCGAATTCCACCGGCTCCGCGCCGGCGCCACCACCGAGCCCCTCCGCGAGGTCGGCTCCAGCGTCTGGCAGGTCTTCGAAGGCACCGGCAGCGTCCTGCTCAACGGCGAACGCAAGGAACTGGCCAAGGGCGACCTGTTCGTGGTCCCGTCCTGGCAGGAATGGTCCCTCGAAGCAGACAGCGAGTTCGACCTGTTCCGCTTCAGCGACGCCCCCATCTTTGAACGGCTGAACTTCAGCCGCACCTACACCGAAGGACGCAAGTAAATGAGACTCCTCACCCTCCGCACTGCTGATGGAACCGTGGCAGTCCGCCAGGACGGCGGCACCCTGACGGAGATCGACGGCTTCGCCGACGTCGGCGAGCTGCTCCGCAGCGATAACTGGGAAGAAAAGGCGAAGGCGGCCAACGGCGCAACGCACGCGCTCGACGGCGCCGACCTGGCCGCCGTCGTGCCTTCCCCGGGCAAGATCATCTGCGTGGGCCACAACTACCGGAACCACATCAAGGAGATGGGCCGGGAAATCCCGGACCATCCCACGCTGTTCGCCAAGTACCGGGAGTCCCTGATCGGCCCGAACGACGACCTGGCACTGCCGCAGGAATCCGACACGGTGGACTGGGAAGCCGAGCTCGCCGTCGTCATCGGCAAGAAGGGCCGGCGGATCAGCGAAGCCGACGCCGCGAACCACATCGCCGGCTACTCGGTCCTGAACGACATCAGCATGCGCGACTACCAGTTCCGCACCGTGCAATGGCTGCAGGGCAAGACCTGGGAAAACTCCACCCCGTTCGGCCCGGCCCTGGTCACCAAGGACGAGTTCACCGTTGGGCCGCTGATGACCTCGGCCGTCGACGGCGAGGTCCAGCAGAGCACCCCCACAGGCGACCTCGTCTTCACCCCGGAGTTCCTGGTCGCCTACATCTCCACAATCATCACGCTGAACCCCGGCGATGTGATCGCCACCGGCACCCCCGGCGGCGTGGGCCACGCCCAGGACCCCAAGCGCTACCTGCAGGAAGGCCAGGTCCTGGTCACCACCATCGAGGGCCTGGGCCAGCTGACCAACCGCGTGGTCAAGGAGGCCTGATGGCCGCCCGGCACGACCTCGCCACCGACCCGGGCCTGCAGGAAGAACTCCTGCAGGCCCGGCGGGGCCCCCCGGTCTTCGCCCGCAAACTCAACGAGCTCACCCAGGTGGGGCTCGGCGGCGGTGTCGTTTAAACAACAGAC
>NZ_JBHTSL010000045.1:15192-45448 GCF_042795115.1 Arthrobacter sp. NPDC056493
CTGGCCAACCTCACAACCCGGGTGTTCATGGGGGCCTGTGGGCCCCCCGCCACGCCCCCCCCCCCCCCGGGGCCGTGCTGCAACAACCCCGGCCGGCCCGGCGGGGCACCGCGTTCTTCGCCCGCAAACTCAACGAGCTCACCGATGAGGAGCTCGACGGCGGATCCCTCCTTCCCGGCTGGACACGCCGGCACGTCGTGGCGCACGTCGGCTACAACGCCAGGGCTATCGCCCGGCTGGTGGAGTGGGCCGCCACGGGGGTAGAGACCCCGATGTACCCCTCCACCGAGGTGCGCGACCACGAGATCAACTTCGGCGCCACGCTGAGCCCGATCGCCCTGCGGAACCTGTTCGACCACTCCGCCGTGCACCTGTCCGTCGAATGGCGAGACCTGCCGGACCAGGACTGGGACAACGAGGTGAAGACCATCCAGGGCCGCACCGTCCCGGCATCGGAAACCGTGTGGATGCGCACCCGCGAAGTCTGGATCCACGCCGTCGACCTCGGCAACGGGGCAAGCTTCGCCGACATCCCGGAGCCCGTCCTTGCGCGCCTGCTCAAGGACATCACCTCCGCGTGGCGCACCCACGGCACGGACACCGGGCTTCTCGTCAAAGTCACCGGCACCGGGCTGGTGTTCGGCGACACCCGCGCCGCCGACCCCACGATTATCAGCGGAGCCCTGCCCGCCGTCGTCGAATGGGCCGCAGGCCGCGGCGCCAGCGGCGTCACCGCAGGCGGGCCCCGTGCCGGCAGCGACGTTCCCGCCGCCCCGAAGTGGATCTGAGGCCGCCAAAACGCCGGGGGTAGACTGTGCCCGTCAGCGCGGGAACTGCACCGACGGAAGGCGCACCAATGAGCATGGCCGAGTCAGCCGGGACGATTTCGGACGACGAACTGGACCTCCTCCACCGCTACTGGAGCGCGGCGAACTACCTGACGGTGGCCCAAATTTACCTTCAGGACAATGTGCTGCTCCGGGAGCCGCTGCGGCCGGCGCACATCAAGCCACGGCTGCTGGGCCACTGGGGCACCGGCCCCGGTTTGTCGCTGATCTACGCCCACCTGAACCGGCTGATCAGGAACACCTCCGCGGAGGTGCTGTTCATCGCCGGGCCGGGCCACGGCGGACCTTCGGTGGTGGCGAACGTCTACCTCGAAGGCACCTATTCGGAGATCTACCCGGACATCAGCCGCGACGCTACCGGCCTGCGCCGGCTGGCGCGGCAGTTTTCGACGCCGGGCGGAGTGGGCAGCCACGTGGGCCCCGCGACCCCCGGGTCCATCCACGAGGGCGGCGAGCTGGGCTATTCGCTCATGCACGCCACCGGCGCGGTGATGGACAACCCGGACCTCATCGCTGCCTGCGTGGTGGGTGACGGCGAGGCTGAGACCGGGCCGCTCGCCGCCTCCTGGACGGCACCGTTTTTCCTCAACCCCGCGCGGGACGGGGCGGTCCTGCCCATCCTGCACCTCAACGGCGCCAAGATTTCCGGGCCCACCGTCCTCGGACGCCGCACGGACGCGGACGTCGAGGCACTGCTCCGGGCCAACGGCTGGGACCCTGTCACCGTCTCCGGCGACCAGCCCGAAAGGGTCCACCGCGCCCTCGCCGCCACCCTGGACAATGCCTACGCCACCATCCGGGACATCCAGCAGGACGCCCGGGGCACCGGCACCGGCACCGGCGGAACCGGCACCGGCACCGACGGCCCGGGCAGTAGCCGAACGACGGCGGCCCGCTGGCCGGCGATCATCCTGCGCACGCCCAAGGGCTGGACGGGCCCGGAGGCCGTCGATGGCAAGCCGGTGGAAGGCACGTTCCGTGCGCACCAGGTTCCGCTGTCCGGCGTCAGGGACAACGCCGAACATCTGGCGCTACTGGAGCAATGGATGCGCTCCTACCAGCCGGAAACGCTGTTCGACGACGGCGGCCGCCTGGTGCCCGAACTGTCCGCTCTGGCTCCCGCAGGCAGGCTCCGGATGGGCGCGGCGCCCCGGGCCAACGGACAGCCGTCCGTCCCGCTGGAGATTCCCGACCTCGCCCGCTACGCCGTCGAGCCGGGGCAGCCGGGCTCCTCCAGCATCGAAACCACCAAACCGCTGGGCGAGCTGTTCCGCGACCTCTACACCGGAACGGCGGACAATCCGCGGTTCCGGCTGTTCTGCCCGGACGAGACCAACAGCAACAGGCTGGGCGCCGTGTTCGAGGCCACCGACCGCTGCCTCATGCTGCCGGGAAACGGCGACGACGGCCATGTCTCCGGTGAGGGCCGCGTGATGGAGGTGCTCTCCGAACACCTGTGCCAGGGCTGGCTGGAAGGCTACCTGCTGACGGGCCGGCACGGGTTCTTCGCGAGTTACGAAGCCTTCGCCATGGTCAGCGCCTCCATGACCGTCCAGCACGCCAAATGGCTGCAGCACGCCCGCGACCTGGAATGGCGCTCGCCGGTGCCGAGCCTGAACATTCTGCTGACCTCCACCTGCTGGCGCAACGACCACAACGGCTTCAGCCACCAGGGCCCGGGGCTGATCGACACCGTGCTGTCCCTGTCCGGCGAAGTGACGAGGATCTACCTGCCGCCGGACACCAACACACTGCTGGCCGCGGCAGAACACGCACTGCTCAGCAAGGACTACGTGAACCTTGTGGTGGTCGACAAGCAGTCCCACCCCCAGTACCTGACGCTGGCTGAAGCCCGCGCGCACGCCGAGGCCGGGGCCTCCCGGTGGGAATGGGCCGGCAACGAGGACGGCGGCAGCACTGAACCCGACGTCATTCTCGCCTGCGCCGGCGACATCCCCACCGAGGAGACGCTGGCAGCGGCGTGGCTGCTGCAGCGCCATGTACCCGGCGCCACGGTGCGCGTCGTGAACGTCATGGACGCCATGGTGCTGCCGCCGCGGGACGTGCACCCGCACGGGCTCGACGACGGGACTTTCACTTCGCTGTTCACCGACACCTGCGAGGTGGTGGTGGCCTGGCACGGCTACGCCCGCTCATTCCACCAGTTGCTGCATGGCCGGCCGAACCCGGAACGGTTCCACGTCCGCGGCTACAGCCAGCAGGGCACCACCACCACGCCGTTCGACATGGTGGTGGTCAACCGGATGAGCCGCTACCACCTGGCCTTGGAGGCGCTCCGCCGGCTGCCTCGGCAGTTCGACGGCGCAGCGGCCCTGGCCGAGCACTGCAACCAGCAGTTGGACGCCCACGCCGGGTACATCAGGGAGCATTTCGAGGACCTGCCCGGCATCCGCGAGTGGGTCTGGTCGCCGCCGCACCCGTAGATTTTGTCGCTAGGATGCGGGAGCCGCCGGGGCTCCGCTGACGTTGACCAGCCACGCGATGCCAAACTTGTCGGTGCACATGCCGAAGATGTCGCCCCACGGAGCCTTCTCCATGGGGACGGTGACCGTGCCGCCGTCGCCCGACAGTTTGTCGTAATAGCCGCGCAGCTCGGCCTCGTCGTCGCCGCTGAGCGACACGGAAATGGTGTTCCCCGGCGAGTAGTCCATGGAGCTGGGGGTGTCGGCCCCCATGAGCACGAGCCCCTTCTCCGAGGTCAGCATCCCGTGCATGATCTTGTCCGCCTCCGCGGGATCTTCACTGGCCTGGAACTCCCCGAAGGTGCTGAGCGCCAGGTCGCCGCCGAACACCGACTGGTAGAAGGTCATGGCGTCGCGGGCGTTGTCACGGAAGCTGATGTACGGGTTGAGCAGAGTGGACACGGTCGGTTCTCCTTCGGCTGTACGTGTGGCGCCCGGTGTGCGGCGCCCCGGCATTACACATGTTGCCCGAATCCGGCTCCCCTTCATAGGGGTTCACGGGCGTTCACGGAAGTTCACCGGCGGATACCCGGGCGGCGGTCAGGGCCGGAAACGGTAGCCGACGCCGGCCTCGGTCAGCAGGTGGCGCGGATTTCCCGTGTCAGCCTCCAGCTTGCGCCGGAGCTGGGCCATGTACACCCGCAGGTAATTGGCTTCCTTCTCGTAGGCGGGCCCCCACACGCTGGCCAGGATCTGCTGCTGCGTGATGAGCTTCCCCGGGTTCCGCACCAGCAGTTCGAGGATGCTCCACTCCGTGGGAGTGAGCCGGACGGGCTCTCCATTCCGGGTGACCATCCGCCGGCCCAGGTCCACGCTGAACTCCGGGGTGTCAACCGTGGACGACTCGGTGGCTTCGGGAGCGCGGCGGAGGAGGGCGCGAAGCCGGGCCAGGAGTTCCTCGAGCCCGAAGGGCTTGGTGATGTAGTCGTCCGCACCGGCGTCGAGCGCGTCCACCTTGTCCGACGAGCCGTGCCTGGCCGAGAGCACCAGGACCGGGGCGGTGCTCCAGCGGCGGAGTTCCCTGAGGACCGCCGCGCCGTCCATGTCCGGCAGCCCGAGGTCCAGGACGACAACTCCGGGCGGGTTGCGCGAGGCAGCGATCAGGGCGGTCTCACCGTCCGCGGCCGTCTCCACGGTGTAGCCATGCGCCTGCAAGGTGATCCGCAGGGCTTTCAGCAGGTGCTGGTCATCGTCGACCACGAGGACGCCGGTCACCGGGCAGTCTCCTGCGGAAAATCGGCGGGCGGGACGGCAGCAGCGGCGGATGGCCCGCCGTCGTGCCCGTCATGCCCTGCTGAGCCATGGCCCGTTGACAGGGGAAGCCGGATGACCATGGTGAGTCCCCCGCCGGGCGTCTCTTCAGCGGCCAGGCTGCCGCCCATGGCCGAGACAAATCCCCTGGCCACGGCCAGGCCAAGGCCAACGCCGGTTGACTGGGAAAGATCGTCCAGCCGCTGGAAAGGGCGGAACATGGCCGGCACGTTGCGGTCCGGCACGCCGCGTCCGTGGTCGATGATCCGCAGTTCGCCGGCCGGGTGGCCGTTCAGGACGGCGCTGCTGAGGCCGCCCGACGCCGAGGTCACGGTGATCTCGGATGCCGGCGCGTACTTGACGGCGTTTTCGGCGATGTTGGCGATGACGCGTTCCAGCAGGACGGCGTCAGCGTCGACGGCGGGAAGGTTCGGTGGCAGCACCACCCGGACGCTGCCGGCCGGAAGGCCGCGCAGCGCCGGAGGCACGACGTCGAGCCACCGGACGGGCTTCAGCAGGGGACGGACCGAGTCGGCCGTGATCCTGGACATGTCGAGGAGGTTTCCCACCAGGATGTCCAGCCGGTCCGAGCATTCATCGATGGTTTCCAACAGCTCCTGTTTCTCCTCAGGGGTATACGTGACGGCGGTCTGCAGGAGACCGCCGACGGCGAGCTTGATGCCGGCGAGCGGTGTGCGGAGGTCGTGCGAGACGGCCCGGAGGATCGCGGTACGCATGGTGTTTCCCTCTGCCAGCCGCAGCACCTCCAGGCGGCTGGCGGCCAGCTGCCGGCGCTCGAGCTGGGCCAGCACGTGCGCGGCGAAGGCGCCCAGCAGGCTGCTGTCCGCGGCCGGCACCGTCCGGCCGAACAGCACCAGCCAGGTGCCGTCGTCGACCGGTTCCACGGTGTGCTCGGCGAAATCCGCGCCTTCCCGCTCGGAATCGGTCAGCTCGCCCGCACTCGCGAGCAGTTTCCTCTCCGCCCCGCCCTCTCCCTCCCGGAAAGCCCGCGCGTCACCGGAGGGCCGGGAGTCACCGGAACCCGGCCGGTTCCGGAAGGCCGGGCCGCTGAAGAGAGCCGCCCCGCGGACGCCGAAGACGTCAAGTGCCTGCTCCAGCAGGCTGCCCACCGTGTCCTCCGCGCGGGTGGCGCCGCGGGCCAGCTCGCCGAGCGTTGCAGCCTCGGCGCGGGCCCGGGCCGCCTCCTTGGAGCGCCGGGCGGACCTGTCCACCACGCCGGCCACGGCGACCGAGACCCCGACGAAGACGCCCAGGGAAAGCAGGTCCTGCGGATCTTTGATGGCGAGCTCGCCGATTGGTGGCGTCGAGAAGTAGTTAACCAGCAGGCTGCTCCACAGTGCCCCCGCGACGGCAGGCCACAGGCCGCCCACGAGCGCTACTGCAACGGCCCCGGCGAGCTGGACCAGGACGGCGGTGGCCACGCTGTGCTGGATGACGGCGAGCGCCAGCTGCATGAGGATGGGGACGGCGGCCGCCAGCACGAACCCGACGGCGACGCGGGCGCGGCCAAGGTCCCGCTGCCGCCGGCTGCCTGTGCCGCGTCCGGCCAGGGGGTGCGGCACCACCTGCACGTCGAGGTCACCGGCACGGCGGATGATCCGTGTCTCCGTCGCGCCGGTCAGAAGCCTCGACAGCGGGTGCGCCCGTGACTGGCCGATGACCAGCCGGGCGGCGCCGACATGGGACGCGAATCCGAGGAGTGCCTCGACAGGGTCATCGGCGGCGACGGTGTGGTAGCTGCCGCCCAGCTCCACCACCAGCCGGCGCTGTGATTCGAGGGCGCGGGTCGATTCGCGGGACGCCCCCTCCGCGGAGCGGATGTGGACGGCGATCAGGTCCCCGCCGCCCGCACCGTCCAGGACCTTGACGGCACGGCGGATCAGGATCTCCCCCTCAAGGCCTCCCGACAGGCCGATGACGATCCGTTCCCCTGCCATGACGCCATTCTTTCACCTGCACACCACCTTTCCACGGCACAGGCTACCCGGTACGTGGGGTTCCTCACTCCGGCGTTAAGGATCCGTCAAGATTCCGCTGCCGGCGGTTCCGGCGCTCCTGCCCGGTGCTACGTTCGGCATTGCCCCAGCGAAATCGCGCGGCAGCGGCGACACACAGCGGCCGCTGTGATCTACCGCGGCTGCGGGGCAGCAACAACAATTGAAAGGCACCATGACAACCATGAGCCGCCCGCCGGCGGACCCCTCAGAGCTGCGCCACACCCGCGTGCAGCGGCTTTCCAGTTGGCTGCTTCTGGGCCTGCAGGACAGCAAGGGCTCCCACCAGGGACCAGGCGGCCAGACCACAGCGCACGAGCGTAAGCATGCCTGGTGGCAGGTCATGTGCCTGACCGGCGTGGACTACTTCTCCACCCTCGGCTACCAGCCCGCCATCGCCGCACTCGCGGCCGGCGTCATCTCCCCGCTGGCCACGCTGGTGCTGGTGGCCGTCACGCTCTTCGGGGCGCTGCCGGTGTACCGCCGTGTGGCGGGTGAGAGTTCGCGCGGCGAGGGTTCCATCGCCGTGCTGGAACGGCTGCTCCCCCGCTGGGGCGGCAAGCTGTTCGTCCTGGTGCTGCTCGGCTTCGCGGCAACGGACTTCATGATCACCATGACACTCTCCGCCGCCGATGCCACGGCGCACCTCATCCAGAACCCCTACGCCCCGGGCTGGCTCCAGGGGCAGGAGGTGACGGTGACCCTCGTTCTCCTGGCCCTGCTCGCCGCCGTGTTCCTGCGGGGATTCAAGGAAGCGATCGGGATCGCCGTCGTCCTGGTGGCGGTCTATCTGGGACTGAACGTCGTGGTGGTGGCGCGAGCCGCCGTCGAAACTTTGGGCCACCCGGGCGCCGTCGGGAACTGGTGGGAGGCCCTGGGAACATCGCACGGCAACCCGGTACTGGCCGTGGCCATAGCGCTGCTGGTGTTCCCCAAACTGGCGCTGGGCCTGTCCGGCTTCGAAACCGGCGTGGCGGTCATGCCGCAGGTCCGCGGCCGGCATTCGGACACGGAGGAGAACCCGGCGGGCCGCATCGAGGGGACACGCCGCATGCTGACCACGGCAGCGCTGATCATGAGCGCGTTCCTCATCGCCAGCAGCTTCATCACCGTGATCCTCATTCCGGCAGCGGAATTCCAACCCGGCGGGCAGGCCAACGGGCGTGCACTGGCCTTCCTGGCGCACGAATACCTTGGGAACGGGTTCGGCACCGTCTACGACCTCAGCACCATCGCCATCCTCTGGTTCGCCGGCGCATCTGCAATGGCCGGCCTGCTGAACCTCGTCCCGAGATACCTGCCGCGGTACGGGATGGCACCGGAATGGGCCAAGGCCGTCCGGCCCCTCGTCCTGGTTTTCGGCTTCATTGCGTTCCTGGTCACCATTCTCTTCGAGGCCGACGTCGACGCCCAGGGCGGTGCCTACGCCACCGGGGTGCTGGTGCTGATGACCTCGGCGGCGGTCGCCGTCGCGCTGTCCGCCCGGCGCCGCCGGCAGCGGAAGCGCACGGCCGGCTTCGGGCTGATCGCGCTGGTGTTCATCTACACGACGGTGGCGAACGTCATTGAGCGCCCCGAAGGCATCCGCATTGCCGCGTTCTTCATCGCCGGCATCATCGTCATTTCACTGCTGTCCAGGATCGGGCGGTCGTTCGAGCTGCACGCCACGCACGTCCGCCTCGACCGGACGGCCCTTGAGTTCGTCGCCGCGGACGAGAGCGGCCCCATCGGCATCATTGCGCACGAACCGCGCCGGCTGACCGCGGAGGCGTACCGGCAGAAGCTGACGTCCGCCATCGAGGTCAGCCACCTGCCGGTCCACTACCAGGCGCTGTTCCTGGAGGTGATCGTTGACGACTCCTCCGACTTCGAAACCGAGCTGCAGGTGCGCGGCGTGGTGCGTCACGGCTACCGGGTGCTGGAGGTGCACGGTCCGGTGGTGCCGAACACCATCGCCTCCGTTCTCCTGCACATCCGGGACGTCACAGGGCTCATGCCGCACATCTATTTCCGCTGGACCGAGGGCAACCCGGTGGTGAACCTGCTGAAGTTCCTGTTCCTCGGGGAGGGGGAGATCGCGCCGGTCACCCGGGAGGTGCTGCGGGAGGCCGAGCCCAATGTCACCAGGCGTCCGTGGGTGCACGTGGGTTGAGTGCGTGAGGGTCCGTGCCGTTGCGTGCCTGCGTGCGCGTGGGGGCGTGCGCGGAGAGCCGCCCGGCCGTAGGCTCAACGCATGGCGAAATTCTTTGATGTCCACCCCGAGGACCCCCAGCCCCGCGCGATCTCGCAGATCGTGGAGCTCCTTCGATCGGGCGGGCTGATCGCCTACCCCACGGATTCCTGCTACGCCCTCGGCGCCCAGCTCGGGAACAGGGAGGCGCTGGACAGGATCCGTTCCATCCGCCAGCTGGACGACAAGCACCATTTCACGCTGGTCTGCCGGGACTTCGCGCAGCTGGGGCAGTTTGTGAACATCGGGAACGACGTCTTCCGCAGCATCAAGTCCGTCACCCCGGGCAGCTACACGTTCATCCTGCCGGCCACCAAGGAGGTTCCGCGTCGGCTGCTGCACCCCAAGAAGAAGACGGTGGGAGTGCGCATCCCGCGGCACAACTTCGTCCAGGCGCTGCTGGCCGAACTAGGCGAGCCGCTGCTGTCCAGCACGCTGCTGCTCCCGGACGAAGAGGAACCGCTGACCCAGGGCTGGGAAATCAAGGAACGGCTGGACCATGTAGTGGACGCGGTGATCGAGTCCGGTGACACCGGCTCGGAACCGACCACCGTCGTCGACTTCTCCGGCGGCACCGCCGAAGTGGTGCGCCGCGGCACCGGCGACCCGGCCCGGTTCGAGTAGCGGCGCGGTTTTGTTGGGCGGCGCCGCCGGCTATTCCGGCTTCTTCGCCCTGCTGGGCTGGACCCGGGGAGGTTCGCCCGGCATCTTCGGATAGTCGGGCGGGAAAGGCAGCTCACCGAGCCCGTTCCTGACGTCGCGCTCCCACCACCCCAGCAGCGTGTCGATGGTGCCCGGGTTTGCGTGCATGTCCGCCCACGGATCCCCCAAGGTTTTCAGCCTGTCCGGCACGGTGAGGATGGTGAAGTCCTTGGGCCTGACGTCCGCCAGCTCGTCCCAGGTGATCGGGCAGGACACGGACGCATGCGGCAGGGCCCGAGGGCTGTAGGCGCCGGCGATGGTGCGGTCCCGGTTGGCCTGGTTGAAGTCGACGAAGATGCGCTCGCCGCGTTCCTCCTTCCACCAGTTGGTGGTGACCTCGTCCGGCATGCGCCGCTCGAGCTCCCTGGCGGCGGCGATCACGGCGTGGCGGACGTCCAGGAACTCGCGGGTCGGCTCGATGGGGGCATACACGTGCAGCCCGCGGTTGCCGGAGGTCTTCAGGAAGGCATCCAGCCCTGCCTCGGCGAGCACCTTCCGAAGTTCGAGCGCGGCGGGGATGGCATCGTCGTAGTCGGTGCCCGGCTGGGGGTCGAGGTCGATGCGCAGCTGGTCGGGGTTGTCAGTGTTGTCCGCGCGCGACGGCCAGGGATGAAAAACCACCGTGTTCATCTGCGCCGCCCAGACCGCCGCGGCGGGCTCGTCAAGGACCAGCATGGGATGCGAGCGCGCGCTCGGGAAGGTGACCTTTACCGTGCGGATGAAGTCCGGCGTTCCCTTGGGCGGGTTCTTGGAGAAGAACTGCTCACCGTCAACGGTGTCTGAAAACCGCTGCAGCGCCACCGGCCGGTCTCCGTTGGCCCGGATGAAGGCCTCCCCCACGTCCACGAAGTACCGCGCAAGGTCCAGCTTGGTCAGCCCCAATTCGGGCCACAGCACCCGGTTCGGACTGGAGACGCGCATTTCACGGGGGCCGTCGGGCCCGTCGACACTGATGGTGGTCTGTTCACTGGCCATGGGGACAACCTACCCCGCACGGCCCGCGGCGTCAGCAGTACGCCGGCCGCGATTCCAGCGAAGATCCACGGCGGGCGGATCCCTCAGGCGAGTCCCGCCGTCGGGCCCTAAGAAACTTCTGCCCGCTCTCTGGGCAGCGGCGGGGCCATCTGTAAGGATGAAACCCACCGGGCGCCGCCCGGCGCTGAACATCGTCGAACAGGCGCAGAGCGTCCTCGAAGGAGACCATCCATGGTTGAATCCGCGAGTCTGGACGCTACCCAGGGACCATCCGCCGCCCAGGAATCCGGGGCACCCCAGGAATCCGGCTCACCACAGTCATCCGCGACATCCCGGACAGGCAACCGCCGGCTGTTCGGCACGGCGGCCGCGCAGGCCGGCCTGGAGCCGGGCAGCGGGGACTGGGACGCACTGGAGCGGCGGTTCGACCGCCACTTCCCCGATCTGTCCAGGCTGTTCCGTTCACTGTACGGATCACGGCCGGACATCGAGGAGCAGTTGGCGGCCCTGGCGCTGGAGATCGCGCGTTCCTGGCAGGAGCGGCCGGCAGACCTGAAGGTGCTCGACGCCGGCCGGGAGGGCAATACCGAATGGTTCCAGTCCAACCGCATGCTGGGCGGCGTCTGCTACGTGGACCGGTATGCAACCGACCTGGAGGGTGTGCGCGCCCGCATCCCCTATTTCAAGGAACTCGGCCTCACCTACCTCCACCTGATGCCGCTGTTCCTGGCCCCGGAGCCCCTGTCTGACGGCGGTTACGCAGTCTCCAGCTACCGCGAGGTCAACCCGAAGCTCGGCACCATGGACCAGCTGCGGGCGCTCGCCGTCGAGCTGCGGGCCAACGGCATCAGCCTGGTGGTCGACTTCATCTTCAACCACACCTCGAATGAACATGAGTGGGCGCGGCGGGCCGCCGAGGGCGATCCGCGGTACTGCGACTACTACTGGATCTTCCCGGACCGCGCCACGCCCGACGCGTTCGAGCAGGATGTGCGCGAGATCTTCCCCGAAGACCACCCCGGCTCCTTTGTGCAGCTGCCGGACGGCCGGTGGGTCTGGGCCACCTTCCACACCTTCCAGTGGGACCTGAACTACTCCAACCCCGAGGTGTTCCGGGCCATGGCGGGAGAAATGCTGTTCCTGGCCAACCTCGGCGTGGACATCCTGCGGATGGACGCCGTGGCCTTCATCTGGAAACAGCTGGGAACAACGTGCGAGAGCCTGCCCGAGGCACACACCCTGCTGCAGGCGTTCAACGCGGTTTGCCGGCTGGCGGCGCCGTCGCTGCTGTTCAAGTCCGAGGCGATCGTGCACCCGGACGAAGTGGCCTTGTACATCGATCCGGCCGAGTGCCAGCTCTCCTACAACCCGCTGCAGATGGCGCTGACCTGGGAAGCCCTGGCCACGAGGAACGTGGCGCTCCTGGCCCATGCCCTCGAGCGGAGGCACAACATCGCGCCGGGGACGTCCTGGGTGAACTACGTGCGGAGCCACGACGACATCGGCTGGACGTTCGCCGATGAGGACGCCGCCGAGTTCGGCATCAACGGCTTCGACCACCGCCGGTTCCTCAACTCGTTCTACGTCAACCGGTTTCCCGGCAGCTTCGCCCACGGCGTGCCCTTCCAGGACAACCCGCGGACCGGCGACTGCCGCATCTCCGGCACCACCGCGTCGCTGTCCGGGCTTGAGGACGGTTCGGCAGAGGCCATCCGCCGCGTCCTGCTGACGCACTCCGTGGCCTACAGCACCGGCGGCATCCCCCTGCTCTATCTGGGCGACGAGGTGGGGCAGCTCAACGACTACGACTACACGCGGGAGGACGGCCACGAAGCGGACAGCCGGTGGGTGCACCGCCCGCAGTTCCCGGCCGAGAAATACGCGAAGCGCCTGGACCCGGGCAGCCCTGAGGGCGCCGTGTTCGCAGGGCTGCGGCGGCTGACAGAGGTGCGCGCGGCAACTCCTGAGCTGGCCGGCACCCGTCTCGTCCCGTTCACTACCAACAACCCCGCCGTGCTGGGGTACCAGCGGCCCGGCGAGGGAACTGTGGTCCTGGCCCTCGCCAACTTCAGTGACGGGCCGCAGGTGGTAGCAGCGGAAACCCTGTCCGGGTTCGCCGCCGAAGCTTTGGACCTGTTTTCCGGGGAGCCGGTGCGGATCGACGAGGGGCTCGTACTGCGGCCGCAGGATTACGCCTGGCTCAGGGTGGTGCCGGCCTCCTAGGAACACTCCCCGGAACTGCCGCTGTCGAAGGCCGCCGTGCCGCAGAAGGCCGCGACGACCATCGCTACAAGTGCTGCGCCGAGCCTGCCGCTGCCGACGGTCAAAGGTGCAATGGGGCGGTACACGATCATGCTTGTTCCTCCTGGTGCTTGATGGGCTGCGTCCGGCGTTTCCGGCTTCTGCATCAACTGTCCGGTCCGGAGCTGGCTGGAGACTTTCGCCTGCCTGTGCCCGGGCTGTGCATCCAGGCGCCCAGGCCGCCAGGCATCCGGATCGGGCATGATGGAGTCATGCCCACCGCTGACTCGCCCATCACCATTGCCGTCGGTGACGGCCACGTCTCCGGCGCCTACGCGCGGCCGGACGGTCCGTTCGCAACACTCGTGCTGGCCCACGGTGCCGGCGCCGGCATGGAGCATCCGTTCATGCGCGGGTTCACGGGCGCATTGAACGACGACGGCGTTGCCACCTTGCGCTTCAACTTCCCCTACCGCGAGGCGGGACGGAAGTTCCCCGACCGGCCGCCGGCGGCGATGGCCACCTGGCGGGCGGCGATGGCTGAGGCGGTGGCCCGTGCGGGATCCAGCGGGAAAGCGGGGCCGGTGTGGGCGGCCGGGAAGTCGTTCGGTGGCCGGATGGCGTCCATGGCGGTGGCCGAAGGGATGCCCGCCGCCGGGCTCGTCTACCTTGGCTACCCGCTGCATCCCCCGGGCAAGCCGGAGAAGCTCCGCGACGAACACCTTTACGGGCTGGAAACCCCCATGCTGTTCCTGCAGGGGACGCGTGACACCTTCGCCACCCGGGAGCTCCTGGAAGGCGTGGTGTCCCGGATCGGACCCACCGCTACGCTGCAGTGGTGCGAGGGCGGCGACCACTCCTTCGCCGTAGCCGGCAACAAGCGCAGCGCCGAGGACATCGGCGCCTCACTGGCCGCGCCGGTCGCAGCGTTCCTCCGCGCTAACGGGCCTGCCGTCTAGACGGGCCCAGGCTTGATGCCTCCTGAGCAGCGTTAGCTGCCGTCACGCGGCGACGATGACTTCGTGGGCGTGCTTTCGAAGGGCCTCCAGCTGGTTTGCAGTGGCGCCACCGTCGGTGACGATCGTGGCGGGAGTCCCGGTCGGGCAGATCCTGACGAAGCCCACGCGGTTGTATTTGCTCGAATCGACGGCGGCGACGGTCTTGTCGGCCACGCCAACGGCAGCCTTCTTGACTGCGGCATCGTCGGGATTCCACTCGGTGAAGCCATGCTCCAACGACATTCCGCTTGCCGTCATGACGTACGTGTCGAAGTGGTGCCCCCGCAGATAGTCGATCGTGTCGGCTCCGCTGAGGCTCAATTCCCCCTGCCGTACCGACCCGCCCGGGATGATCAGGTTCACCGTGGTGGACCTGGCAAAAGCCCAGGCCACGCGGAGCGACAGCGGGCAGATTGTCAGTTCGCGGTCCACAAGGAATTCGGCCACGGCAAGCCCCGTGGAACCACCGTCCAGGATGATGGTGTCGCCGTCTTTGATAACCCCGGCTACGCGTTCGCCGATGGCACGCTTTTGCTCAGAGTTCGTCTTCTCCCGCGCGGGGAACGGCGGCTCATAGCTGCTGCCGAAGGCCAGCCGCGCGCCGCCGTGGAACCGCTTCAGCACGCCATCGGCCTCTAGCAACTCCAAGTCGCGGCGGATGGTCATTTCGGTGACCCCCAGCCGCGTGCCCAGTTCCCCGACGGCCGCCGTGCCGGTTTCCTGCAGGATCTGCAGGATTCCCTGGTGACGGCGTTCCTTGGCGCTGACCATCGTGTTGCCCCTCTCGGCGGTGTGCTTGGAAGCCAATTCAAACACTTGGGAGCGGCCATTGACAATCGATTCGCACCATATTTATGATCGTTCGCACAACCACAATGTTTGGCGATGCCGCTGGCGGCACGCTGCGACGACAGACCAGATATCGCCCGACGGCACACACGATTTATGCGAAGGACTGCACCCAGATGTACGAAATGACCCCTTTCGAGCTCGACATAGCTGAGCAGCCGGACGCGCTGCGCCGCCTTGCAGTCGCTGCAATCCCTCCCCTGCGGGATCTGGCCGGCTCGCGCTGGGACAGGATTATCCTGACCGGCATGGGTTCCTCCCACTTCGCCGGCATCCCCACCTGGCGGAAGCTGACAGAGCTGGGCCGTCCGGCCTGGAGCATAGACACCGGGCAGTTGCTGGACAGCCCCAACGCCATCACCATCAACACCCTGCTCATCGTCACCTCCCAATCAGGTGCGAGCGGCGAGGTCGTGGAACTGCTGAACCGGCGCAAGGAAGGCCTGATCGCCCCCGCCCTCCTGATCGGCATCGGCGATGACACCTCGAGCCCCCTCGCCGTCGACTCCGACCTGTTCCTGCCGCTGCACAGCGGCAGCGAAGCCACCGTCAGCACCAAGAGCTACCTGAACACCCTGGCTGTGCACCGCATGCTGTCCGCCGCCTTCGAGGGCCACCCCCTCGACGAAGTCACGGCCGAGATCCTGGGCGCGGCTGCCGCCGTCGAGCAGGCCATCGGCTCGATTGAGGTGGCGGACGCGGCCGCGGCCGTTGCCGGCCATCCGCAGCGCAGGCTTGCCTACGTCGGCCGGGGGGACGAAGCGGCCACCGCCCTGTTCTCAGCCCTCATCACCAAAGAATCCTCCAAGGTCCCGGCCGAAGGATTCATCGGCGGACAGTTCCGGCACGGCCCCTTTGAACTGGCAGGAGAGGGTCTCGCCGTCGTGATCTTCGGAATGCACGGCACGGAACCCGATCCCAGCCTGCGCCTGCTTGCCTCTGATCTCGTCCGTACGGGCTCCAGCGTCATCATCGTGGGCGACGACGAGGTCCCGGGCGCAACGAATGTCCGTATTCCCGGCGCCGGGGCCCTGGATCGCCTGGCGGCGAGCTCCGTCGCGGCCGAGCTCTTCGCCGTCGGGCTCGCCCGGGCCAACGGCGTTGTACCGGGGGCCTTCCTCTACGGTTCCAAGATCACCACGGCGGTCTGAATGCCAGTCAGCGTACCGGACCGGACCGGCTCCGCGGCGGGAGTGCGCGTCGGCATGGACATCGGCGGCACCGGCACCCGTTTCGTTGCCATGGATGCGGAGCAGAAAGTCTTCGCACGGCTTGCCGTGCCCACCCCCGGCGAGTTCACCTCCGGCTCGGCCGCAGACTTCCTCGCCGGCCAGATCAGCCTGCTTGCACCGGGCCGGCCCATCACTGCAATCGGAATCGGGGCCAGCGGACCCGTCGATCCCGAGGGCATCATCCGGAACCCGGACACCTTGCCCGGGTTCACCGGGGAACCTGTCGTTTCCGCGCTGGCCTCGCGGTTCGGCGCGCCGGTCACCATCGACAACGACGCCGTCTGTGCGGCCGTCGCGGAACAGCGGGTCGGGGCCGCCGCCGGCTCAACAAGCCTGCTGCACATCACGCTCGGCACCGGAATCGGCTCCTGCCTGCTCCTGGCCGGACGGCCGCTGCGCGGTGCGGACGGGATGCACCTCGAGGCCGGCCACATCACGGTCCGGCAAGCGCCCGAGCCCTGCTACTGCGGACGGGAGGCGTGCTGGGAAATGGCCGCCTCCCGGCAGGCGCTCCAACGCGCGGCCGCTTCTGCCCTCGGCAGGGATTCCCGGGACAGAAACGTCGTCGCAGACCTTGCTGAAAGGGCTACGCGCGGAGACGCTGTGGCCACCCGGGTGTTCCGGGAGTACGGGCTCGCCGTGGCCGAAGGGCTCGGCACGCTCCTGGCCGCGTACCGGCCGCACACGGTCGTCCTGGGCGGCAGCGCGGCCGAGCACCTGGATCTCTACCGGGAAGAGCTGGAGACCTATCTCCGCCGGCTCGGACCCTGGATCCACCATGCCGAGCTGGCGGCAACGCAGTTGGACGACTTCGGCGGCGCCATCGGCGCGGCCTACCTCACCATGGCCGGCTTCCAG
Source organism: Arthrobacter sp. NPDC056493 (assembly GCF_042795115.1). NCBI lineage: Bacteria > Bacillati > Actinomycetota > Actinomycetes > Micrococcales > Micrococcaceae > Arthrobacter > Arthrobacter sp. NPDC056493. Next base: position 31,875 of record NZ_JBHTSL010000045.1, read on the forward strand.
ATGCCGGCCACGGCCCGCGATCGCTAAATACTCATAGTTCAAGGAAGAGCAGATGTTAACCAACCCACCGGAAGCCTCAACAAAGCCGACAGGCGAGCACCTCGACACCGGGCTTCGCCCCGGGTCCATTGGCCTCGGCGGCACCCTCATGCAGTCGATCGCCCAGATCTCCCCTACGCTGGGGATCTTCTACACCATCGCATTCACCAGCGGACAGGCAGGCTCGTCTGCCCCGCTGACCTACCTGGCAGCGTTCCTGGTCTGCCTGGTGATCTCTGTTCCGATGCTGGGCTTGGCACGGCATTTGCCGTCGGCCGGCGGCTTCTACACCTACGTTTCCGCCGGCATCGGCCCCAAAGCCGGTTTTATGACGGGCTGGCTCTACGCCGTCATGGTCACAATCGTCCCGGCCGCCCTGGCGGCCTTCACCGGCGCCGTGCTCCAGGATGAGCTGAGCGGCAAATACGGCATCGGGCTTCCGTGGTGGCTCTACTCGACCGCCATACTCGTCATCTGCTTTGCCTGCGCCTACCGGGGCATCGTCATCTCGATCAAGTTTCTTGTTGTCATGACCGTATTCGAAATGGCTGTCGGACTCGGCCTCGCTGTAACCGGCATGTTCAACCCGGGTACCGGCGGCGTGAACCTGGACGGCTTCAACCCGGCCAATGTCCAGAATCCGTCCGGATTCTTCCTCGCAATTGTGCTGTCAATATTCGCCTTCACCGGTTTCGAAAGTGCGGCGGCCGTTGGGGAGGAATCCCGGGACCCGAAGCGGATCGTACCCAAAGCCATCATCGGCTCACTGGTCCTCATCGGCGTCTTTTACGTTGTCACCGCCTGGGGCCTGCAGATCGGCTGGGGCACCGGCGACATTGCTGCTCTGGCCGCGTCGCCAACCGCACCCGCGTTCGTCCTCGCCGACCGCCTGTGGAGCGGCGCCTCGGTCCTGGTCCTGATCGCCCTCGTCAACTCCGGCCTCGGTGTCTGCATCGCCTGCACCACAAGCGCCACCCGGACCATCTACGGCATCGCCCGCACCGGGGCGCTTCCCGGGTTCTTCGCCCGCACACAGCCGAAGCACCGCACTCCGGTCACCGCGGTGTACGTCCAGTCGGCAATCGCCCTGGCCATTTGCCTCGCCGTCGGCCTGCCGCTCGGCCCCTACAACCTCTTCAACATGCTCGGCACCACCGGGACGTTCGTCTACATTCCGATCTTCATTCTGATGAACGTCGCCGCCTTCCTGTACTTCCGCCGCAGCCACCCACAGGAGTTCAGCATCTGGGCGCATGTGGCCGCACCCCTGGTCTCCACCCTCGCCCTGCTGACGATCGCCTACAACAGCATCGTCCCGCTGCCCGCTTACCCCGTGATCTTCGCCCCCTTCCTGGCCCTCGCGTACGTGGTGCTGGGCGCGGCTGTCCTCTACGGACGGAACCTGCGCCCCGGCAACCGCGGCTGGATGGCCAGGGCCGGCGAACTTCCGGACGTCGACTGACCCACAACCGACAACCCTACTCAACAACAGGACCTGACATGCCCCATACACTCCCCTCATCCGTAGACACCGTCGTCATTGGCGGTGGAACCGGCGGAGCCGCCTTCGCCGGGACGCTCGCTGCGCACAGCGACGAAACCATCCTTCTCCTTGAGGCCGGCCCCGACTACGGCGCACGCGAGCTGGGCCAGTGGCCCGCCGACATGCTCGACGCCCGGTCGATTCCGCTTTCACACGACTACGACCTGAGGGCCAGCCGCTCCTCCGGCGAGGGCGTCCTGGACCTGCCCCGAGCACGCATCCTTGGCGGCTGCTCGGCCCACAACGGCTGTACCGCATCCATCGGCGCACGCCATGAGTACGACGAATGGGCCGCCGCCGGCAATCCCGGATGGTCAGCCGGGGAGGTCACGCCGCTTCTGGAATGGGTCAGGGACCGGTTCCGCGTCCGCAGGTACACCATGGACGAGCTCACGCCGCCGCAGAAGGCATTCGTCAACGCGGGCGTTGCCGCAGGACTGCCGTTTGCCGACGACCTCGATGAACTCGAAGCTGCCGAGGGGATCGGACCCATGCCGGTCAACGTCGTCGACGGGGTCCGGTGGAACAGCGCCTTCGCGTTCCTGGATCCGGTCCGGGAGCGGGAAAACCTGACCATCGCCGGAGGTGTCCAGGTCACCAGCATCGACATTGCCGACGGCGTCGCGCAGGGAGTGTTCGTCCAAACCCCCGCTGGTGTTGCCCACATCAAAGCCAGCCGCGTCGTCGTCGCCGCCGGCGCCTACCACTCCCCCGCGATCCTGCTGCGCTCAGGCGTCGGTCCGGCGGCCGAACTGACCGCCCTTGGGCTGACGGTCCAGGCAAACCTGCCAGGAGTCGGCAAACACCTGCTCGACCACTCCTGCGTCCAGCTCGACTTCGCCGGCCGGCCCGGGCTCGTCGAAGACCTCGCCAGGCTCCCCTGGAATCCGGACGAGCAGACTGTCGGGCGGGCAAAATCAAGCAGGTGCGATGCCGGCCCGTACGACATCCACGTCTTCATGGTGGCCGGCGCCAACAGCGGACACCCCGGCCTGCCGCCGATCACCCTCTACGGCGGTGCCATGCGCGCACGTTCCGAAGGATCAGTCACACTCAACGCCGAACTGGACATCACCAACCCCGTCATTGACCACCGCTACGGGACAGACCCCGACGGCTACGACCGGACCGTGCTCTCCGAGGCCCTGGACCTCATGGAGCAAATGGTGCAGGTGCCCGAACTCGCCGCCATGCTCGGCGATCGCGTTCCCGGTAAGACAGAACCACTCGATGACATCGTGAACTACTGCCACCCTGCGGGGACATGCAAGATGGGCCCGGCCACGGACGAAACCGCCGTGGTTGACAGCACCGGCGCAGTCCACGGCGTTTCGGGGCTTTTCGTAGCCGACGCCTCCATCATGCCCAGCATCACCAGGGGAAACATCAATCTCCCCACGGCCATGATCGGGGCGCGGATCGCGGCCGGGCTCCTGGGCATGGCGCCGGCTGCTGTGGCAGCGCCCACGAAGGCCGGAGCCGACGGCAGGGCACGCTAGCCGTCCCCGGCACATCAACGCCCGCGCCAGGCGGACCAGCAGATACGTAGCGCCCTCGGTCGATGCCTGAGGGCGTTATGTCTGGTGCCCTCAGGCGTTCGCCGCCGCCGGCGCCACGTTGCCCGGGACGGGTTCGTGCCGCAGGTAGCTGCGGCGGAACCGGCCCGTGCCCGCGGTCAGCGCCCGCAGCTGGACCGCGTAGCGGAGGAGCTCACCGTCCGGGACCTCGGCGGTGACTTCCGTGGCGTCCCCGCCGGACGACGTCGTGCCCGTGAGCCGGCCACGACGCGACGACAGGTCGCTCATGACCGAACCGACGTACTCGTCCGGGATGCTGATGGTGACGGCGGAGACAGGCTCCAGCAGCTGGATGCGGCCGGCGGCTGCGGCCTCGCGCAGAGCCAGCGCGCCGGCCGACTGGAAGGCGGCGTCCGAGGAGTCAACGCTGTGGGCCTTGCCGCCCACGAGGGTCACCCGGATGTCCACCACGGGGAACCCGGCGGACACACCCTTCTGCATCTGCGCCCGCACGCCCTTCTCCACCGAGCCGATGAACTGGTTCGGCACCACTCCGCCCACGGTCTTGTCCACGAATTCGAAGCCCGCCCCGCGATCGAGCGCCTCCACCTCGATGTCGCAGATGGCGTACTGGCCGTGGCCGCCGGACTGCTTGACGTAGCGTCCGTGCCCGGCGGCCGGGGCGGCGAAGGTCTCCCGCAGCGGCGTCACCACGGGCACGGTCTGCAGCTTCACGCCCTGGTCCCGGAGCCGGTCCAGGACCACCTCGCCGTGGGCCTCACCCATGCACCACAGGATCAGCTGGTGGGTTTCCGAGTTCCGCTCCACCCTGAGCGTCGGGTCGCCGGCGGCCACCTTGCCGAGGCTCTTGGCAAGGGCGTCCTCGTCGCTGCGGGTGGCGGCCTCGACGGCGACCGGCATGAGTGGCTCCGGCATGTCCCAGGCGGTGATCAGCAACGGGGCATCCTTCGCTGACACGGTATCGCCCGTCTCGGCACTGCCCAGTTTGGTGATGGCACAGATGTCGCCGGCCACGCTGTACGGGACGGGACGCAGGCTTGCCCCCATCGGCGAGTAGAGGTGGGTGAGGCGCTCGTCGCTGTCGTGGTCCTCGTGGCCGCGTTCGGCCAGGCCCCGGCCGCTGACGTGCACGGCCGAATCCTCGCGCAGCGTTCCGGAAAAGACGCGCACCAGGCAGACCCGCCCCAGGAACGGGTCCATGGTGGTGCGCACCACTTCGCCTGCCAGCGCCCCGGCAGGGTCGCAGGACAGCTGACCGGCCGGCTCCCCGGCCAGGTCTGTCACCTCCGGGACGGCATGCTCCAGGGGTGTCGGGAACGCGCGGGTCAGCATGTCCAGCAGCTCGGTGATGCCCAGGCCCGTTTCGGCGGAGGTTGGCAGGACCGGGAAGAACGATCCGCGCGCCACAGCCGTTTCGAGGTCGCTCACCAGGATTTCGACGTCGATGTCCTCACCACCGAGGTAGCGGTCCATCAGGGACTCGTCCTCGCTCTCGGAGATGATCCCCTCAATCAGCGTGCCGCGCTCGGACTCCGCGGCGGCAAGCTCGTCGGCACTCGCGTCCCGGACCGCGGGCTCCGGGGATTCGCCGTCGTACTCCGAGACCTGCCCGGACAGAAGCCCCAGCAGTCCCGTAACACTGCCGTTCCCGCGGACCGGCAGGTAGGCCGGGACCACCGACTGGCCAAAGGCCCCCTGGCAGGCGGCCAGGGCGGCGTCGAAATTCGCCCGCGGGTGGTCGAGCCGGGTGATCACCACAGCCCGGGGCGTATCCAGCTGCGCGCACTCCGCCCACAGCGCGGTGGTGGCGGCATCGACGCCGTCCACGGCCGACACCACGAACAGTGCCGCGTCCGCAGCGCGCAGCCCAGCCCGCAGCTCGCCGGTGAAGTCGCCGTAGCCCGGGGTGTCCAGCAGGTTCACCTTCACGCCGTCGTAAAGCAGCGGCGCCACGGAGAGGACCACGGAGCGCTGCTGGTGGATCTCGGACGGTTCCGCGTCGCTGACCGTGTTGCCGTCAACGATGGAGCCCATCCGCGGGATGGTCCCGGCGGCGGCGAGGAGGGCCTCGAGCAGCATGGTTTTTCCGGCCCCGGAGTGCCCCACCAGCGCAACGTTGCGGATGCCCTCCGGCTTGTCCACGGGCCCTCCGGCCGACGCGTCCGCCCGCCGGAGATCGGAACTGCCGCGGCCCGGACCCTTGCTCCGGCCGTTAGTGCCTTTTACCGACATGACCATCTCCCGGCGTGTTAGTCGTGAGCCGCCACGCGGCCTTGGTAAGAAGATTCGACACCTAAACCCGCTGTTCAGCAAGGGGTCCGGCCCCTCAGCGCCAGTCCGACGCGCGGCTCTCCGGTCCCGCCCTGCTGGCAGGCAATAACCCGTTGCGGCGTCATGCCGGCAGGGGGACGATGGATAACGTGGCCGCAGGGCCGGCCCATGCCATCCGACTAGTCGCCAGGGAGCGGTCGATGAGTGCGTGGAATGAAAATATCGGTGCAGGGTCCTCCGGCCTCACAGCAGTGACCGTGGTGGAAGGCTCCTCCTTCTGCATCTCGGCCGAGAGCGGGGACGTACTCCCCGGCCAGCCGCAGGGCGCCTTCTACCAGGACACCCGGATTCTGTCCCGCTGGCAGTTAACGGTCGACGGCGTTCCGCTGGAACCGCTGTCCGGCCAGACCCGTGAGCCCTACCGGGCGGTGTTCGTCGGCAGGCCCCGCGGGGCCAACGGAGCGGTGGAGAGCCCGCTGGTGGTGGTGCACAGCCGGCAGGTCGGGCCCGGCCTGCGTGACGACATCAAGGTCCACAACTATTCGGAACAGCCGCGGACCTGCCGGATCCAGATCAGGGTGGATGCGGACCTGAGCGACCTGTTCGACGTCAAAGGCGGAAAGGTGGTGCCGTCCGCCGAGCACAGCCGAAAGGTCCGGGCCGACGCCCTGCAGATTGACGCCGTACGCAACGGGGTCCACCGCGGCGTGGTCATCAGCGCCGCGGGCGCCACGGTATCCGAGGATGCCCTGACGTTCGACGCTGAGCTGGCCGCCCGCGGCACCTGGACCGCCAGCGTGTTCACCACGCCCCTGGTGGACGGCACCGGGCCTGAACAGCCCTTCACGCACGAGACGGCTCCGCACGTGGGCGCGCAGCGCTACGCCGCCTGGGAGGAACATGTTCCCAAGCTCACTGTGACGGACAAGAACGTGGAAAAGGTCCTCACCCGCAGCCAGGAGGATCTGGGCGCCCTCCGGATCTTCGACCCCGACCACCCGGAGCGGGCCGCCGTTGCCGCCGGCGCCCCGTGGTTCATGGCGCTGTTCGGCAGGGACTCCATCCTGTCCTCCTACATGGCGCTGGCGGTGGATCCGAAGCTGGCGGCAGGAACCCTTCAGACGCTGGCAGCGCTGCAGGGAGAAAAAGTTGATCCGGATACCGAGGAGGAACCGGGCAGGATCCTGCACGAGGTGCGGCTGGGCGTCACCGCCGGGCTGGCGCTCGGGGGCAGCCAGGCGTACTACGGCACCGCCGACGCAACGCCCCTGTTCGTGGCGCTGCTCGCGGAGTTGGGACGCTGGGGGCTTGCCGGCGACCTGCTGGACTCCCTCCTCCCGCATGCGGACCGGGCCCTGGAATGGGTGGAGCACTACGGCGACCGCGACGGCGACGGCTTCGTTGAATACCAGCGCGCCAACGAGCACGGCCTGCTGAACCAAGGCTGGAAGGATTCCTGGGACGGCATCAACTTCGCCGACGGCCGGATGGCAGAGGCCCCGATAGCCCTCTGTGAAGTGCAGGGCTACGTCTACGGCGCCTACCTTGGACGCGCGCTGCTCGCCCAGCAGCTGGGCGACGACGAGACTGCATCCAAATGGAACCGCCGGGCCGCCGACATCAAGGCCGAGTTCAACGAGAAGTTCTGGCTTCCCAAGAAGGGGTACTTCGCCGTGGCCCTGGACAAGGACAAGCGTCCGGTGGATGCCTGCACCTCCAACATGGGCCACTGCCTGTGGTCAGCCATCGTCGACACTGACAAGGCGCCCCTGGTGGCCGAGCGGCTCATGTCGCCGGAGATGTTCACGGGCTGGGGCATCCGTACCCTCGCCTCCGACATGGGCGCCTACAACCCGGTCAGCTACCACAACGGTTCGGTGTGGCCGCACGACACAGCCCTAATAGCCGGCGGACTGATGCGGTACGGGTTCGTCGAGGAAGCCACACGCGTTGCCATGGGTCTGTTTGACGCGGCGGAACAGTTCGACGGGCGGCTGCCGGAACTCTTCTGCGGGTTCGCCCGGGACGATTTCCCCGAACCGGTCCCTTTTCCCACGTCCTGCTCGCCGCAGGCCTGGGCTTCAGCCGCGCCGGTGCACCTGATGCGGACCCTGCTGCGCTTCGATCCACTGATTCCCCGCGAAGAGGTCTGCCTGGCCCCCGTGCTTCCGGCTGAGTTCGGCAGCTTCCGGGCGGACCACGTGCTGATGGGTTCTGCACGGCTCACCTTACGCGCGGAGGGGACGGAAGGGACCATTGACGGGCTGCGCGAGGGGCTGACCCTGCTGCATAAGCCGCGGCCGCCGCTGGCCCGGCTGATGACGCAGTAACAAACACGGCACCAACAAATATGGCACCGTAGCTCCGGCTTTCGGTGCCACCCACAACCGAATGGACTCAGGAGTCAAACGGTCCCGGTACATCCGGACAACAAGGGAGCTGCGGATGCGTATCGGTCTAATTGCGGGGCCCTGGTATCCGATTCCCCCGACCGGGTACGGAGGCATCGAACTGGTGGTCGATGCCCTGGCCAGGGGATTTTCCAGGGCAGGCCATGAGGTGCTGCTCGCCGCCGCCGCGGACAGTACCTGCCCGGTGGCTCAGCTCCCTGGAATGCGCATCTCCGAGCCCGACTTCGTAGGGTTCACGTCCTCGGAACTCAGCCACGTGATCAACGCGTATGCAGGGATGGACGGCATGGTGGACCTGGTCCACGACCACACCCTTGCAGGCCCGCTTTACCGGGGCCGACCCGAGGGGCTGCCGGTGGTGACCACTATTCACAGCGACCTGAACCCAGCGTTTGCCACTGTCTATGGCGCCGCAGCCCGGGACACAACGCTGATCGCCATCTCCAAAAGCCAGGTCAGCAGCGTGTTGGCGGACCGCGTCGCGGCCATCATCCCCCATGGCATGGAGGTGGCCGCTGTTCCGGTCGGGAAAGGGCAAGGAGGCTACGCATGTTTCCTTGGCCGGATGTGCCCCGACAAAGGCGTGCTGGAGGCCATCGGAGTGGCCCAACTGGCCGGTATTCCGCTGCGGATCGCCGCGAAGATGCGGGAACCCGCCGAAGTGCAGTACTACCACGATGTGGTGAAGCCGCTGCAGGGTCCGGAGGTGGAGTTCCTGGGCGAGGTGGGCGGCGCGGAGAAGTACGACCTGCTCGGTGAAGCCATCGCCCTGCTCAACCCCATCCAGTGGATGGAGCCGTTCGGGCTGGTGATGATCGAGGCAATGGCCACCGGCACCCCCGTCGTTGCCACACCCATGGGGTCAGCACCTGAGATTGTTGACGACGGCGTGAGCGGCTACCTGGCTTCTTCGACAGAGGACCTGGCCGGCCTTCTTCAGCGCGCCGCGGACCTGGACCGCGGGACCGTCCGGGCCCAGGCCGAAGACCGTTTCAGCACCGAACGCATGGTTGACGCCCATCTGGCGCTGTACGCACGGCTGACCGGTGTGAAGGCCGCGGGATAATCACTTCCGGGCGTTGGTCCGTGCGGTCGCCGTCGCGGTCCAGGGGTCCTCGGGCCAGGGGTGCCTCGGATAGCGGCCGCGCATCTCGGCGCGGACCTGCGCGTAGGGCCCGGCCCAGAAGGAGGCGAGGTCGTCAGTGACGGCCAGCGGCCGCCGGGCGGGCGACAGCAGGTGGAACTGGACCGCCGTCCGTCCGCCGGCCAGCATCGGCGTCCGGTCCCAGCCGAAACATTCCTGGAGCTTGACCGCGACAACGGGCCTGCCGCCGTCGTCCCCGGCTGCCGGATAGTCGATCCGGATGCGGGAACCGCTGGGCACCTCCAAAAACTCGGGCGCGAGCTCGCCGAGCCTGGCGGCGTCGGGCCACGGCAGGAGCCGCCGCAGCGGGTCCGTGAGGTCAATTCCGGAGGTTGCCGCACCGCCGGCCAGCGCCTCCAGTTCCGGACCCAGCCAGTCGTCGAGCCGGGCCAGCAGCGCCTGCTCGGACATGTCCGGCCAGGGATCGCCCAGTTCCTTATGCAGCAGGGCGAGCCGGCGACGCAGGCCATCTGCCGCCGTCGACCATCCGATTGCTCCCAGCCCCTGGTCCGCCAAAGCCCGTGACACTGCGGCGCGCGCCTCGCCCGCGGATGCCCGCACCGGCGTGGAGGAAAGAGATATGGCGCCCAGCCGGCGCTCCCGGCGGGCCGTCACCCGGCCCTGGCTGAGCGTTGCCTCCACCGAGTCGAACAGCAGGTGCGCCGCGGCGGCCTCGGCCGTGTCCGCTGTCAGCGGCGCGGCAGAGCGGATCACCGCGCCGGTGCCGGCGGCGTCCCGCCCGTCCGCCCGCGCAACCTCGGCCACAGCCAGCCATTCATGTCCGGCGAGCGGACTGCTGGCGGGAAGGCCGGCACGCGTGCCGGAGGTCAGCAGGTAGCGCTCCGGCCCGTCCCCGGGGACGCGGCGTGCCACCCTGTCCGGGAACGCCAAGGCAACGACCAGTCCGATCTGTTCAGCGGTTCCCGCCGGCACTGCGGCGGAGGGAACGTCGACGGAGGGAAGCCCGACGCCGGCCGCCGCTTCGCGTGCCAGCCTATCCAGCCGCTGCGCCTCCTCAGCCCATCGTCTGGAGGCGGGATCGTTGCCGGAACGGAGGGCAGACACCAGCCGGGGCAGGTCGGCTCCCGTGGCGCGCTGGTCCCCTGAGACGGCGGCCACAACCTCCGCCGCCGTCCCGTATCCGGCAGATCCGTGACCGGCAGTCCCGTGACCGGCACGACCAGTCGGCCGGCCACCCAGCAGCGACGACCCGACCAGGAGGGCGCGTCCGAGGCGTGGGTCGGCGGGGATGCGCGCCAGAGCATTGCCCAAGTCCGTGGCGAGGCCGTCCTCGCCCACGGCCCCAAGCTCGCGCAGCACCTCGACGGCGTCGCCCATCGCGGCCTGCGGCGGAGCGTCCGGAAGGGCCAGCCCGCGGCCGCCCGGTGAGCCCCAGCACGCGAGGATCAGGGCGGCAGCCGTCAGGTCGGACACAGCGATCTCGGCGGTCTGGTGTGCAGGCGCTGCGCCGAGGGTCTTCTGGTCGTAGCAGCGGACCACCTTCCCTGGCCCCTGCCTCGCAGCACGTCCGGCGCGCTGTTCCGCAGAGGCCCGCGAGCAGGAGACGGTGACCAGGCCAGTCATGCCCCGGCCGGCGTCACGGCGCGGTTCGCGGGACAGACCCGCGTCGACCACCAGCCGGACGCCGGGCACAGTGAGGGACGACTCGGCGAGCCCCGTGGAAACGATGATCCGGGCCGGATCCCGGGGTTGCCGCCCGGACACGGCACGGTCCTGGGCCGCGGGACTGACCTGGCCGTGCAGTTCCAGAATTTCGACGCCGGGACCCACCCGGGTGCGCAGCCGGCCGGCAACGTGGGACACCTCCCAGGCGCCCGGTAGGAACACAAGGGCGTCGGTGCCGGGGTCGGCGGCAAGGGCTGCCGCGTAGGACTCCGCGGCGGCGTCCGCCACGTGGTCCAGGAAGGCACGTGTCACACCGCGTCGGTCGAGCCGCGCCACGGGCGCCGGCTCCCATACTGTTTCCAGCGGGTGAAGAGCGGAAGGACAGTCGACGACGGGAGCCGGGCCGCCGCCGTCGGCCTCCCCGTGTTGCTCCTCACTTGGATCAGCGCTTGGGTCGGCGCCGAGCAGCGCCGCGAACCGCGGCGCGTCCAGGGTGGCGGACATGGCGACGAGCATGAGGTCGCCGCGCAGCTGGCGCACCTCGGCGAGCAGGCCCACCAGCAGGTCGGTTTCCAGGCCGCGTTCATGAACTTCGTCGAGGATCACCGCGGCGGTGCCCTCGAGGCCGGGATCAGCCAGCAGGCGGCGTAGCAGGATGCCCGGCGTCACAAACTCAATGAGCGTGGCGGGACCGGCCTGCCGTTCGCCGCGGACGCTGTAGCCCACCCGGTCCCCCAACTTCGTCCCGTCCAGGGCGGCCAGGCGTCTAGCTGCTGACCGGGCGGCGACCCGGCGCGGCTGGGTCACCACGATGCGCGGCCGTCCTTTACCGGCGGCAGCCTGTGCCAGGTTGGCCACCAGCGGAGGCACGAGCGTCGTTTTGCCGGTGCCGGGCGGGGCCTGGACCACCGCGGCGCCCCCGGCCCCCTGTGTCTGCAGCACCCCGGCCAGCTCCGCCATCGACTCCGCAAAAACCAGGCCAGCACCGATGGCCTGCAGGTCGAAGGGGGCGGAGCCAGTCGCGGTGCCCTGTGGCGCGTCTTGCGGGAGCGGTACGGAAGTCACCCTTCCATTGTGCCGGTGGTAGCCGTTGGTCCTGACACAGGCAGGCGCCTTCCTAGGCTGCTGCTGACGATGACCAGTAGGGCCATGGATCCACGGGCAGCGGTGGTTCAACGCCGTCGAAGGCCGTCGGGCTCTCGAGTCCGTCAATGTCGTCGGGAGCTTCCGAAGGCTCGGGGCACCGGTAACCGCCCACGTCCGGGTAGCCCTCGAATTCGTCGAAGCCGCCGGGCACGTCCGGACGATCCGGTGGGGCGTGCCAGTCCGGCGGTTCCGGAGAGTCTTCGATGAATCGCGGTTCCGGTCCGTCCAGGCCGGGCGACGACGTGGACCAGACTTGACCGGGTGGCAACTCCGGCAAAGCCTGAACGGGTGGCGGTTCCGGCAAAGCACCGGCTGTCGGTTCTGGCCAGTGGGGTGGTTCCCAGTCCTGGTATTCGGCCGGGTAGGTCCGACCGGCGGGTGAGATCCAGCCGGGAGGGCTCTCGCGGGTGGCGCCGACCGGTCTCCACGCCGTCGTGTGTTTCAGGCGGTGATGCTTGGGACAGGGCTGGCCAAGATTGGCGACGCCGGTGCCGCCGCCGGCTGCCCAGGCCAGGATGTGGTCGGCGTCGTTGTCCAGGGAGTGGTTGTTGCAGCCGGGGAACGTGCACCGCGCATCCCGGAGCCGCAGCCATTGGCGCATCGGTTTGGTGAGCCGGTAGCTGGTGCGTCCGATCTCCAGCGGCGCCCCGTCCCGCGGATCGGTCAGGACGCGCAGGAACGACGTTGCGCCGTCGGCGACGAGCCGGCGGGCCATGCTGGCGGGAATGGGCCCGTACCCGTCCAGTGTGGCCGGTTCGTCGGTCAGTCCGAGCAGCGAAAAAACCGGAACCGTGACCAGGACCTGCGCCGACGGGGACGGCACATCACCGGCCGGCACGGAACCTGCAGGTACAGAGCCTGCGGGCGCGCCGTCAGCCCCGGGGCCCGCCGTGAGCAACCAGCCGGCGGCGACATCGGCCCGGAGCTGGCTCAGGGTCCGGGTCTCGGTCGGGCCTTGGGCTGCGCGTGCGGCGGCGGTGGAGCGGTTCCAGATCCCGGCGGCCTGGTCCGCGGGCAGGAACGCCGAGAGCCAGGCCATGCCGTCCCGGGCCGGGACGTACTCCAGGCGCCGGTCCTTCACACTGTTGCGGTGCCGGGTTTCGATGCTGTCCTGATGATGCCGTTCCCGCCAATACCGTGCCTTGGCGCGGAACCTCGCCGGGGTCAGCTCCCCCGCCGGGCAACCCCGCGCCCGGTTGGAAGCGTCCGGATCCAGGAAGTGCGCTTCCAGGGCTGCTGCGGCTTCGGCTGACAGCCCGTCGGTTTCGTCGCACATGACCCGGGCGTGCTGCCAGGAAATGCTCCCCGCCCGCAAAGCTCCCAGCGTCAGCGGCAGATCCGTGCTCAGCCTGGCGGACTCGACCAGAAACCGTGCCGCCGCACCCTCGCTGATGGTCAGCGCACCGGCCACCTCCGCCGTCACGGACATCTGCCGGACGGCAAGGTCCTGCGGGCTTTCACCAGGTCCTGCCATCGCCGCATCCGCCGTGGCGTAACCGGCGGCAAACTGCACCTTCACCGCCGCAAGCCGGGCTTCCATCTCGGCCACCCCGGTCAGGCCGTCCAGGAACGCAGCCGCCTGCTCCCCAAGTGGGTCTGCGTGATGCGGCAACGGATCAGCGCCCGCCGGGGCAGGATCAAGGACAGCCGCGCCAGCGGTCCTGCGCAGCTCGGCGGCCAGCGCTAAGGCAGAGGCACCAATAGCCTCCAACACCTCCGCAGCAGCCACACTGTTTCCCATACCCACAGCATGACAGGGGGGTGTGACAAAAACGCCGGACCGCAGGAGCGGCCCAGACGCGCCACGCCCCGATTGGCACGGGATCCAAGCAATGACCTGCACGGCCTGGGAAAGC
>NZ_JBHTSL010000046.1:0-45153 GCF_042795115.1 Arthrobacter sp. NPDC056493
GGGCTCCCCCCAAGGGAGTCCGGCGTCGCCGTTGAGCGTGGTGTACTAATCCCGCTTGAATTCGTCCTTGACGTCTTCGCCAACCTTCTTGGCGTCGGCCACCACCTGGTCCTTCTGGCCTTCTGCCTTCAGGCGGTCATTGTCCGTCGCGTTGCCGGCGGCTTCCTTCGCCTTGCCGCCGAAGTCCTCTGCAGCGTTCTGGATCTTGTCTCCGATACCCATGGTGGGAACCACCTTCCGTTGCCGGTTGATCTGACAAAGCCATTTCAGCCTAACACGAAGCATGCTTACTATTTCAAGCCCCGGTCCAACGTTTTCTGTGGCGCCCAGAATGTCGGTGCCGCGGTTAGGCTCGAAGGATGGATCACAGCATCAGCCTGAGTCAGCACGTCAACGCCAGTCCGGAGAAGGTGTGGCAGGTGATTTCGGATGTTCCGGGGTCCGCCGCCACGCTGTCCGGGGTCGAGTCCATCCAGATGGTCAGCGAGGGGCCGTACGGCGAAGGGACCCGCTGGAAGGAGACGCGGTCCATGATGGGCCGGCGCGAAACCGTGGAAATGTGGGTGTCCCAGGCGGATGCGCCGCACAGCACTACGGTCAAAGCGTTGCAGGGGGGAGCCGACTACACGTCCCGCTTCACGCTGGAAGAGAGCTGCGGCGGGACTGACCTGACCATGACCTTCGGCGCGGAGGTCCTCAGGCCCACCGTATTCAGCCGGCTGATGCTCGCACTGTTTGGACGGATGGGCATGAAGCTGACGCGCAAGGCGCTGGCGAAGGATCTGGCCGAGATCGCGGCGAAAGCGGAGCGGCTCTAGTGGCGGGAAGGTCTGCGGGCAAACCCCGGCAGGGTGCGGCATTGAAGGTTACCCCGCCGAGGCTGGCGCCGGTCACCCTGGACGGGCTCAGGGATGACGACGCGCCGGACTTCAGGCGTGCCGACCGGTACGACGGCGTGCGGTACAGCCGCGCTGCCGCCGACGGGCTGGAGCTCAGCGGCATCACCTTCGCCGAATGTGAATTCGCCGGCGTCTCCTTCAATGAAGCCCAGTTGCGGGGCGCCACCTTCCGGGACTGCGTTGTCGAGGAGGCCTTTGCCCCTGTCCTCAACGCCGCCCGGTCCACGATGCACGACGTCGTCTTCAGCAACCCCAGGTGGGGGTCGGCGGAGCTGTACGAGGGCGGCTGGCAGTCGGTGCGGATCGATGGCGGCAAAATCGACTACCTGAACCTGCGGGGATCGCGTCTGGCGGACGTGCAGATCAGTGACTGCATCATCAGCGAACTGGACCTCGGCTCCGCCACCGCCGCCCGGGTGGCGCTGAAAAACTGCACCATCGGAAGCCTGGACCTCACCGGCGCCAAGCTGAAGGACTTCGACCTGCGCGGCACCGACTTCCGGAGCATCAGCGGCCTGGGCAGTCTTGCCGGCGTCGTGATCGACGAATACCAGCTAGGGCTCCTGGCCCCGCTGCTGGCGGCGCATTTGGGCGTCGTGGTGGCCTGACGGGCCTAAGCCGATGAGGAACCCCTGCTCCGGGGCTGAGGAGTTTTTGTCCACTTGTCACGACTTCGGGGCATGTTAACCCGCGACAGCTGGACAAAAACTCCCAGGGAGGGGCGGGCAGGCGTCCCCGCCGACAAGAAGCGGCCCCCGGCTGCGGGATACGATGGCCCCAGTGCCCAGCAGCGGGCCCCACAAGGGAGGTGGTCGCCGGTTGTTCCTCGGACTCGACATAGGAACCGGCAGCAGCAAGGCCGTGCTGGCCACGTCCGACGGCACGATCCTCGACTCCGCCACCGTGCACCACGCTGCCTCCCTGCCCCGGCCGGGCTGGGCGGAATTCGATGCGGAGAACACCTGGTGGGCAGAAGTCCGGCAGCTCTGCGAGCAACTGTTCACGAGCCAGGACCCGCGGCGCGTCGCAGGGGTGGCGGTCAGCGGCATGGGGCCGTGCCTGGTTGTCACGGACGCCAACCAGGTGCCCCTGCGGCCGGCCATCCTCTACGGCGTGGACACCCGGGCTGCAAGGGAAATTGACGAACTCAACGATGAATTCGGCACAGAGCAGATCGAAGCTGACGGCGGAAAGGCCCTGTCGTCGCAGTCGGTGGGGCCAAAGCTGCGCTGGATAGCCAGGAACGAGCCGCGGACCTTCGCTGCCGCACGGTACTGGTACTCCTGCAGTTCGTTCCTGGTGCAAAAACTCACCGGCGAATACGTGATGGATCACCCCACAGCAGGCCAGTGCGATCCCCTGTATGACATCCACAAGCTGGAGTGGATCGGGGACCGGGCTGCCGCCGTGGCCGGCCACCTGCCCCTGCCCCGGCTGCTGTGGCCCGCTGAAATAGCCGGCCACGTCACCCCGGAAGCCTCCGCGCTGACGGGCATTCCGGCTGGGACGCCAGTCTGCGCAGGAACAGTGGATGCATGGGTGGAGGCGCACAGCGTTGGAGTCCGCCGTCCCGGGGACACCATGCTGATGTATGGCTCCACCATGTTTTTTGTGCAACGGCTCAGGGCGTTCAGAAGCCACCCGCGGCTGTGGGCGGTTCCGGGTGTCGAGCCGCGCTCGATGACCCTGTCCGGCGGGATGGCCACCTCGGGCAGCCTCCTGACCTGGATGCAGCAGATCATGGGCGGAGCGCCGATGGCCGACCTCCTCGCCGAAGCCGCCCAGGTGCCCGCCGGTGCCGAGGGCTTGCTGGTGCTCCCATACTTCGCCGGCGAACGGACACCCATCCTCGACCCCGCGGCCCGGGGAATGATCACGGGCCTGACGCTAAGGCATGGGCGCGGCCACCTCCTCCGCGCGGCGCTCGAGGGCATCTGCCTGGGCCTGAGGCAGACGCTGGACCTGGTGGAGGAAGCGGGGGAGCCCGTTTCCCGCCTGTTGGCCGTGGGCGGCGGTCTCCAGGCGCGGCTGTGGTCCCAGATCGCTAGCGACATCACGGGCAGGACGCAGATTGTTCCCCGGGTGACCATCGGGGCCAGCTATGGGGAC
Organism: Arthrobacter sp. NPDC056493; assembly: GCF_042795115.1. NCBI lineage: Bacteria > Bacillati > Actinomycetota > Actinomycetes > Micrococcales > Micrococcaceae > Arthrobacter > Arthrobacter sp. NPDC056493. Next base: position 3,009 of record NZ_JBHTSL010000046.1, read on the forward strand.
GCCCTGCTGGCTGCCGTCGGCACCGGGGCGGTGGCGCCGGAGACTGACTGGATGCAGGCGGCTGGGCGCGTTGAGCCCAGGCCGGAAAGCTCGGGTGTCTATCAGGAGATGTACGCAACCTTCTGCGGCCTCTACCCCAGCAACCGTGAGCACATGCACGCGCTGGCGGGCATGCAGGAACGAGCGGCCGGTTCCGCGCGGGACTGAACCGTGCAGGCGGAGCGGGTGTCGCGGGCCTGCCGGGTCATGGGCGTGGGCTAGGCCGCCAGGTAGTCGAGGACTGCCCTGGCAGTGACAGCGTCAGTGACCAGTTTCTGCAAGTATCCGCCCCTGGCCGCGCCCACTATGCTGCTGGCCTTTTCGGTACCCACTGCAACACCGACGGTATGCGGAATGGCATGCAGAATCTCCGCTGAAGTGGCGACCACACGGTCGCTGCCGGGAAACTCAACACGGGCCCCGCGAGCGTCGAAGAAGTTCAGGCAGATGTCGCCCACGGCGCGCGCCAGGGAGTCATCGTCCTTGGGAATGAAGCGCGAAATGGAGCTCCGGGTGGTGGGCGGCGCGCCAACGCCCAGGAGCGCGCCCTTGGCGGACTCCCAGAGCCGCTGGATCCGCCGGAAGTCCGGGTCCTGCTGCAGGAATTGATGCATCTCGGGGGAGGGCAGCGCCTGCGTCCAGAGAAATGCGGGGTGTGCGCCGGTGTGCTCTGCCATGGCGCGGGCAATTTCGTTGGTCTGGTACCACGGCTCCGGCTCGGTCTGGCCGCCGACGCTGGGGGCAACCAGTACGCCGGGAAGTCTCGGCAGCACGGCCTGGCTGAGCTCATATATGGTCCTGCCGGAAGAGGCCAGCAGAACATCGCCGGGGGCCAGTGCCATGTCCATGACGGCCTCGGAGACCTGGGGGAGCAGCCCCACCCGAAGCCGGCGTGACTGGTCGCCGTCGGCCAGGTAGACCTTCTGGAGTGACAGGGCTTCGGCAAGCTCGGCGCCCAGGGAGCCGGAGGCGTGCCGGGACGGATTTACCACCTCGATTTTGACCAGGCCGATCCGCCGCGCCTCGGCGAGGAGGCGGCTGACGGTGGGCCGGGACACGTCCAGCGCCTCGGAGATCTTGACCTGGTTGGCATCCTCCAGGTAATACATCCTGGCCGCCTGGTACAGCGTCTCCAGCGGAAATTTGCTGCTGGTGCCAGCCGGGTCGTCAGTGGCGTCCCGCATGGATCCGTCCCCTTCATCGCGTGTCAGATGCCTTCATCATAGCGGACCCTTGAACAAAATTTCACGCCAAAATCATCTTAGAAATTTTGTTCTTGACATTTGTTCACAAGGATCCCAGACTGGATTCATTGACGCAGATCACACGTTCCAAGGAGGGAACCATGTCAACCACATACGAAGAGCAGGCTGCAACCGAGGCCCTGGTGCCGGCTGTCATGCAGGCAGTCATTTGCCACGGGCCGGAGAACTACACGCTCGAAGAGGTGGCAACTCCGGTCCCCACTGAGGATGAGTTGCTCATGAAGGTTGAGGCTGTGGGCGTATGTGCCAGCGACCTCAAGTGCTACCACGGGGCCGCCAAGTTCTGGGGCGACGAGAACCGTCCCGCCTGGGCGCAGAAGGAGGTCACCCCCGGGCACGAGTTTGTCGGAACTATCGTGCGCGGCGGAACGGCTGCCCTGGCCCATCACGGACTGGAACTTGGCGACCGCGTTGCCTGCGAGCAGATCGTGCCCTGCGAAGAGTGCCGGTACTGCCAGCGCGGCCAGTACTGGATGTGCGGTCCGCACGACATGTTCGGCTTCCGCAACTACAACGGCGCCATGGCCGATTACCTGGTGGTACCCATCAACGCCCGGGCGCACAAGGTGTCCAAGGAACTGGCGCCCCAGCATGCCGCGTTTGCCGAACCGCTGTCCTGCTCCCTGCATGCGGTGGAGCGGGCCAACATCCAGTTCAACGACGTCGTGGTGATCGCCGGCTGCGGTCCGATCGGGCTCGGCATGATCGCCGGTGCCAAGGCCAAGAGCCCGCTCAAGGTCGTCGCCCTGGACATGTCGGACGACAAGCTGGCCCTCGCCCGGAAATGCGGAGCCGACGTCGTCATCAACGTCGGGCGCGAGGACGCTGTCCAGCTGGTCAAGGACATGACGGACGGCTACGGCGCCGACGTCTACATCGAGGGTACAGGGCATCCCTCGGCCGTGGGCCAGGGGCTGAACCTGTTGCGCAAACTGGGTACGTACGTCGAGTACTCGGTCTTCGGCTCGGACGTCTCCGTGGACTGGTCCATCATCAGCGACGACAAGGAACTCGACGTTCGCGGCGCGCATCTGGGCCCCCACTGCTGGCCCGCCGCCATCAAGATGATCGAATCCGGCATCCTGCCCATGGACGAGATCTGCACGAACCAGTTCCCGCTGGACAGGTTCCAGGACGCCCTGGACCTTGTGGGTGACACCGCCGGCGCCTCCGTCAAGGTCTCGATCCTGCCCGGCGCGGCCCGCTAGGCACCCTTGCCCGGACGGGCACGCTGGCTACAGCGTCCCGCCGGGGCTCCGGCCCCGGCCGGGCCCCGAAAAACCCATCCATCCCAAAACAAAGGCGTTTTCCCATGACCACAATTGCAACGCCCGCTGCCGATTCGCGGGAACGGCTGCTCGACCGGCTCGGCATTCCGCATCCGCTGCGATGGGGCTTCCTCGGCGTCCTGGTCTTCATGACCGGCAACGGCGTCGAATCAAACTTCATCGCCCCGCACATGGCAGCGGCGCTTGGTGGCCAGGCGATGCTGGTCCCCACCATCATCACCATGTACGGCGTCGCGGTGACGGTCGCCTCCTACCTCTCCGGCGCGCTTTCGGACCTTGTGGGGCCCCGCCGCGTCATGGCGCTCGGCTTCGCGGCGTGGGTCACGTTCGAGATCCTGTTCCTGGTCAGCCTGAATGCCGGATTCACCCCCGGAATCATGGCCAGCTACTTCCTACGCGGCCTCGGCTATCCGCTGTTCGCCTTCGCGTTCCTGGTCTGGATCAACACCGTGGCCCCGCGGAAGAGCAACGGAACGGCCGTGGGCTGGTTCTACGTCATGTTCACCGGCGGCCTGCCCACGTTCGGCTCCCTGTTTGCCCTGACCTTCATCCCGCTGTTTGGCGGCGGCCACAGCGGCGAGTCCCTGACGATGGCCGCCTCGATCGGCCTGGTCACCGCCGGTTTCCTGATCGCCCGGCTGGGCGTCAGGGAAGAGCGGGGCGGCCGGCGGCTGGCCCCCGAGGGGGAGTCGGCGGCGGCAGTCCTGACAGGCGGCGTCCGGCTCCTGGCGCGTGAACCGCGGATCCTCACCGGCTTCATCGTCCGCCTCATCAACACCGCGCCGCAGTACGGCATGTTCGTGATCCTGCCCGGCGTGATCAGCGGCGAACTCGGCTGGTCCCAGACGCAGTGGCTGATGATGACGGTCATCGTGTACGCATCCAACATCTCCTTCAACGCCGTCTTCGGCGCCATCGGCGACAGGTGGGGATGGCAGCGTACTGTCCGCTGGTTCGGCGTCGTCGGCTCGGCCGCCGGCCTCCTCGCCTGGTGGTACGTTCCGCACCTGGTTGCCCCTGGATCCGACTGGGGCTACTGGCTGTCCGTCCTGGCCGGCGTCGTGTTTGGAATCCTGCTGGCAGGCTTCGTCCCGATGGGCGCGATCATGCCCGCACTGACGCCCGACCACAAGGGCGCGGCCATGGCGATGTACACCACCGCTGCGGGCGGAGCGGCGTTCCTCGGCGCAGCGGTCGTTGCGGCTGTCCTGCCCTGGGGCGGAAACACCGGCGTGGTCTGGGCGTTTGTGGCGCTTTACGGCGTCGCCTTCATCCTCACCACCTTCCTCAAAGTGCCGGAGGACAACGCCGGCACGCGCCACCACTAAGACCCCGATACCAAGATTTTGGAGTAATCACCCATGACCAGGATTTTCAACGATCCCGCCGAATTCGCCGAAGACCAGTTCGCCGGCTTCCTTGACCTCTACGCAGATCGCCTCCGCGGCGTACCGGGCGGGGCCGTGGCGCTGCGCACCGGCGAACCGCAGGTGGCCGTCGTCGTCGGCGGAGGCTCGGGGCACTATCCCGCCTTTGCCGGCCTGGTCGGCAGCGGATTTGCCACGGGTGCCGTCGTGGGAAATGTGTTTACGTCGCCGTCGGCGGCGCAGGTGTACTCGGTTGCGAAGGCTGCCCACCAAGGCCGGGGCGTGGTCCTGACGTTCGGTAACTACGCCGGCGACAACATGAACTTCGGCATCGCCGCGGAGCGCCTGCGCAAGGAGGGCATCGATACCCGGGTCGTGGTGGTCACGGATGACGTCGCCTCCGCCGCCGAAGAGGACAAGCGCCGGGGTATTGCGGGCGACTTCTCCGTCTTCAAGGTGCTCGGCGCCGCTGCGGCGGCCGGTCTGGATGTCGACGGCGTTGAGCGGGCCGGGCGTGCCGCCAACGCCGCCACCCGGACCATCGGTGTCGCTTTCTCCGGCTGCACCATGCCGGGGGCCGGGCGGCCGCTGTTCACGGTGCCGCACGGGCAGTTGGGCCTGGGGCTGGGCATCCATGGCGAGCCGGGTATCCGCGACCAGGCCATGCCCCCGGCCGCAGAGCTGGCACAGCTGCTGGTCGCGTCCCTGCTGGAAGCCGCGCCGCAGGGCGCGGGAAGGTGCGTGGCACCCATCCTGAACGGACTCGGCACCACCAAGTACGAAGAGCTCTTCCTCCTCTGGGGCACGGTGGCGCGGCTGCTGCGGGAGGCGGGACTGAAAGTGGTGGACGCCGAAGTCGGCGAACTCGTCACGAGCCTGGACATGGGCGGCGTGTCGCTGACGCTGATGTGGCTCGATGATGAGCTCGAAACATTCTGGACAGCTGACGCCTACACCCCGGCATTCCGCAAGCAGCGGGCTCCCATCGCGGCCGCCGCCGGCTACGTGCAGGACGCCGATGGCGGGGTCCGGGAAACCCGGGCCATCCCGGAAGCGAGCCCGGCCGCCGTCGTTCTTGCCGGGACGGCACTCAGTGCCCTTGAAAGCATGGCCGCCAGCCTCCACGCGAACGAGGCGCGGCTGGGCGAGATCGACGCTGTGGCGGGCGACGGCGACCACGGCCGCGGCATGGTCAAGGGGATTGACGCCGCTCTCGCGGCTGCCAGGACGGCATACGACGGCGGGGCTGGCGCGGCTTACGTGCTGCAGTCGGCTGGCCAGAGCTGGGCGGAGCACGCCGGCGGCACCTCCGGAGTACTGTGGGGAGCTGCCCTCGAGGCTGCCGGTCTGTCACTCACGGACGGGAAGGCCGACTACACAGACGGCGACTTCGTGGCCGCGGTCCAGGCGTTTTCCGGCGCGATCCTGGACCTGGGGCGGGCCACGGTGGGGGACAAGACCCTCGTGGACGCGCTGCTGCCGTTCGCCGGCGAACTCGCCGACGGCGTCGAGCAGGGCCACCCTTTCGCTGACGCCTGGCGGGCCGCGGCCGGGGTGGCCGTGGAACAGGCCGAAGCGACGGCATCCCTGCGGCCCAGGCTGGGCCGCGCCCGCCCGCTGGCTGAAAAATCCATTGGCACCCCCGATGCGGGCGCCACCTCGTTCGGGCTGCTGGTCCGCGACCTGGCGGGCCTTCGCAGCGGGACGCTGGCCTCCTGAACTCTCTGACCAACCACCCCGAAAGGATTCCCACCATGACAGAAAAACTCAGAATCGTCGTCGGCTCCGATGACGCCGGCTTCGAATACAAGGAAGCCCTGAAAAACGACCTGGCCGCACACGGCCTGGTGGCCGACGTCGTCGATGTCGGCGTGGGTGCCGACGGCCACACCGCCTACCCGCATGTGGCAGTCGAGGCCGCCCGCATGGTGGCCAGCGGCGCAGCGGACCGGGCACTGTTGGTGTGCGGCACGGGCCTGGGCGTGGCGATTGCCGCCAACAAGGTCAAAGGTGTCCGCGCCGTGACGGCCCACGACTCCTTCTCCGTGGAGCGGGCGGTACTCAGCAACAACGCCCAGGTCCTGTGCATGGGCCAGCGCGTGATCGGCCTTGAACTGGCGCGCCGCCTGGTCAGGGAGTGGGTGGGCTACACCTTCGACGAAAGCAGCGCCTCGGCGGACAAGGTTGCCGCGATCTGCGGCTACGAGGACTGAGGCCCAGCGGAACCGTCTTCCAGAAGAGTCGCCTGAAGGAGCCCGACGGCTGAGGAGTTTTTGTCCACGTGTCACGACTTCGAGGCATGTTAACCCGCGACAGCTGGACAAAAACTCCGGTCCCGTTGACCGGTTGCCCGCACCGTGTAATCTTTATAGAACGAACGGTCGGTAATTTATTCAGCTTCCGGCCCAGCTTCTGCGAAAAGGATGTTCTCATGGTCGAGGCTTTTCTGGTCGGCGGTGCCCGCACCCCGGTAGGACGATACGGCGGAGCGCTCTCGGCGGTCCGGCCCGATGATCTGGCCGCTCTGGTGGTCCGCGAGGCCGTGGCCCGGGCTGGCGTGGATCCGGACGCGATCGACGAGGTCATCCTGGGCAACGCCAACGGCGCAGGCGAGGAGAACCGGAACGTGGCGCGCATGGCCACTATCCTCGCCGGCCTTCCGCTGCACATCCCGGGCATCACCGTGAACCGGCTCTGCTCGTCCGGCCTTAGCGCCATCATCATGGCCAGCCAGATGATCAAGTCCGGGGCTGCGGACATCGTGGTGGCCGGCGGCGTGGAGTCCATGAGCCGCGCGCCCTGGGTTCAGGAGAAGCCGCAGACCGCCTTCGCGAAGCCCGGCGACATCTTCGACACCTCCATCGGCTGGCGGTTCGTGAACCCGCTGTTCACGAAGGGCGAGCTGTCGCGGGACGGCAAAATGACGTTCTCCATGCCGGAAACCGCCGAGGAAGTGGGCCGCGTGGACAATATTTCCCGCGAGGACGCCGACGCCTTCGCCGTCCGTTCCCACGAAAGGGCACTGGCGGCCATCGAGGAGGGCCGCTTCAAGGACGAAATCGTCCCGGTGACGGTCAAGACCCGCAAGGCCGAGACCGTGGTGGACACCGATGAGGGTCCGCGCGCGGGCACCTCCATGGACGTGCTGGCCGGCCTCCGCCCCGTGGTTCCGGGCGGCTCGGTGGTCACGGCCGGCAACTCGTCCTCCCTCAACGACGGCGCCTCCGCCATCATCGTGGCCTCCGAAGCCGCAGTCCAGCGGCTGGGCCTCACGCCCCGCGCACGCATCATCGACGGCGCGTCCGCCGGCTGTGAGCCGGAAATCATGGGCATCGGTCCGGTTCCGGCAACCCAGAAGGTGCTCAAACGGAGCGGGCTCAGCGTCGGTGACCTTGGCGCCGTCGAACTTAATGAAGCTTTCGCCACCCAGTCCCTTGCCAGCGTGCGGCGCCTTGGGCTGGACCCCGGCATTGTGAACAACGACGGCGGCGCGATCGCTTTGGGACACCCGCTGGGTTCCAGCGGCTCCAGGATTGCCATCACCCTGCTGGGCCGGATGGAGCGCGAAGACGCGCGGATCGGCCTGGCCACCATGTGCATCGGCGTGGGCCAGGGCACGGCCATGCTGCTGGAGCGCGTCTAGTGCCGGGCCAGGACAGCGCGAATGGCCACTTGAGCACGCACGAGTTCAGCACCCTCCTGGTCGAAGAGCGCGATGACCGGGTGGTGGTGCTCCTCAACCGCCCGGACGTCCGCAACGCGATCGACCAGCAGATGGTGGACGAGCTCCATGCGGTGTGCGCCGCGCTGGAAAAGGACCCCAAGGTCCTCATCATCGCCGGCACCGGCGGCGTTTTTGCGTCGGGCGCAGACATCGCGCAGTTGCGGGAGCGGCGCCGCGACGACGCGCTGCAGGGCATCAACTCCACCATCTTTGTGCGGATCGCCAAACTGCCCATGCCGGTGATCGCCGCGCTGGACGGCTACTGCCTGGGCGGCGGAGCCGAACTGGCCTACGCTGCCGACTTCCGGATCGGCACCCCCGCGGTGCGGATCGGCAACCCGGAAACAGGCCTCGGCATCCTGGCCGCTGCCGGTGCCAGCTGGCGGTTGAAGGAACTCGTGGGGGAGCCGGTGGCCAAGGAAATCCTGCTTGCCGGCCGGGTGCTGAAGGCTGACGAGGCCCTCGCCGTCAACCTGGTCACCGAACTCCACGAGCCGGCCGAGCTCATGGACGCGGCCCACCGGCTGGCTGACCGCATCGCCCGGCAGGACCCCCTGGCCGTCCGGATCACCAAATCGGTGTTCCACGCCCCGGCGGAGGCGCACCCGCTGATCGACCAGCTGGCCCAGGGAATCCTGTTCGAGTCGCAGGCCAAGTTCGACCGGATGCAGGCCTTCCTGGACAAGAAGAACCCAGCCAAAAAGAACACCACAGACGGGACCAAGTCATGACCGCCATTCCCCAGCACGTCGGAGTCCTCGGCGGCGGCCGGATGGGCGCAGGAATCGCCCATGCCTTCCTCATCAAAGGCGCCACCGTCGTGGTGGTGGAGCGCGACGGCGATGCTGCCGCCGGCGCCCGCACCCGCGTCGCCGATGCCGTCGCCAAGTCCGCTTCCCGCGGCGCCCTGGAAGGAACCCCGGAGGATGTTCTGGCGAGGTTCAGCACGTCCACCGACTATTCGGCCTTCGCTGGCTGCGGCCTGGTGGTGGAGGCCGTCCCGGAGGACTTCGAGCTGAAGGTCAGCGCCCTGAAAGCCGTGGAGGAACGGCTGGCGCCCGGGGCGTTCCTGGCCTCGAACACGTCGTCGCTCTCAGTGACCGATCTCGCCGCCCAGCTGCAGCGGCCGGCCAGCTTCGTGGGGCTGCACTTTTTCAATCCCGTGCCGGCCTCCACCCTGATCGAGGTGGTGGTGGCCAAGGAGACGTCATCCGAGCTGGCGGCCGCAGCGAAAGGCTGGACGGAAGCACTGGGCAAGACCGCCGTCGTCGTCAATGATGCCCCGGGATTCGCATCCTCCCGGCTGGGCGTGGCGATTGCGCTGGAGGCGATGCGAATGGTGGAGGAGGGCGTGGCCTCCGCGGAAGACATCGACGCCGCCATGGTGCTGGGCTACAAGCACCCCACCGGCCCGCTGAAGACCACTGACATCGTGGGCCTGGACGTCCGCCTGGGCATCGCCGAATACCTGCACTCGACGCTGGGGGAACGCTTCGCGCCGCCGCAGATCCTCAGGGACAAGGTGGCCCGCGGCGAACTGGGGCGCAAGACCGGCAAGGGGTTCTTCGACTGGGCGGAGTGACCCGCGGAATAACCCATGGGCGCCTAAAACAGGCCGCCTACAACGATCATGTAGCCGACGAAGAACAGCAGGCACAGCAGTACGACGATGCCGAGAGCCACCAGCACGGCCACCTGCGTTCCGCGTGGCGGTCCGCCCTCGTCGTGCCCTTGCGGACCGCCGGTGGAGCCTTCAGCAGGAGGTGTTTCCCCGGGCGGCACTCCGCCGCCCGGTTCCAGCCCGGTGAGGTGGTCTTCCAGGGGATCGGGGTTTTGGCTGCTCACGAAGTCCTCCTTTGCTGATGTGTGGACTGCTGCAGTTTTGCGGCAGGCCTACAGGGATTCGAGTTTCCGCCGGAGCCCGTTCAGGGCCGGGTCGCGGAGCTTCATGAACTGCGGAGTGAGGAACGGCTGCAGCAGCTTGTAGGGCCAGTTGATGCTGAACTGGGCCGTGTACAGCACCTCGGATCCGGAAGTGAGTGACCGCACGTCGATCGAGTCGAAGGCCACGAGATTCCGGTGTTCTCCCCGGAGCTTGATGTGGTTGTCGAACAGTTCGATGACCTCGTACTCGATGGGCTGGCGCTTGTCCCGGAACAGCGCCTCGGCATGGTATCGATGGCCGACGGCGACGGGTCCCTCGGTCACCTTCTCCATGACCGCTGTGCCCGGGTCCCACTCGCTGGTGTGTTCGAACGCGGAGAGGTAGGCGAACGCAGTCCGCGCCGGCAGGGACGAAGCGACAGTGCCCGAGACTGTGATCATGACACCAGCCTAGTCACGCGCGCCGCCTGGCACGCCGGGTTGGTCAGTCCCGCGCCGCCCCCAGTGCGGGCCGCGCCGCCCCCAGTGAGTCCCGCGCCGCCCCCAGTGAGGGCCGCGCCGACGGGGTCCGGGCGGGCCGCCCCGGGCCGTGCGGGAACTACCCGATCGCCGCCCGGATGGAGGCGGCGTAGCCCTTGGCGTAGCCGTCGGCCGTGGGGTGGAAGATATCGGCGGACGACGTGCCGCAGGTGGAAGAGGCGGTGCAGAGCGGCGGCAGCCCCACGATCCACGGCTGCGCCGATCCGACCCCGTGCCCGGCAAACGCGCCCGACACGTCCACATAGCTAACCTTCGATCGGCCGCCGTCGGCTGTGTGGGCGGCGTTGGCGATGACCGCGTTCAGTTGCTGCGTCAGCCCGTTCACCGGGCCGGCGGCCGGGCCAGCGCCGGGCTCGAACAGCAACGGGTACCCGGTCACGTAGATGTCAGCCCGCGGCGCCTTTGCCTTGACGTCGTTCAGCATGGCCAGAAGATCCTGGAAGAACGGGCTTGCCGCCGGATTGTTCAGGGCGGTCTGCAGGACGGCCGCCCGCTGGGACAGGGCGGCGGTGCATGCCGGACCGGAGTCCTGAGAACAGATCACCAGGGCCCCAATGGAGTCCAGGTCGTTGCCTCCGGCGGTGATGGTCACCAGGTCCACCTTCTTACTCAGCGAGGGAATCTGGTCCGCCCGCACGGTGCTTGTTGTGGCGCCGCTGCAGGCCTTGTTTCCGGACAGGCTGATCTTGCGCGCCGCGTCCAGCAGCGCCGGATAGCTGTGGCCGCTCCGCAGGCAGGCGTCCGCGTACGGTCCGGCGCCTTGGCCGGCGGCATAGGAATCGCCCAGCGCCACGTAGGTATCGAACCGGTCCGCGGATGCCGGCGCGGCGGTCAGGCCGGCCAGGACCAACGCCGCGAGGACCCCGGTGAGGCGGGCGAATCGCCGTGGCAAAGACTGTTTGGCTGTCATCTGAATCCCCATATTCGCTCAGGCCGTGGAGCGGCGCCCCCGTTGTCCAAGAGTACGCCCGCCGTCAACGCCCCGGCCCGGCAACCAGGCGTCCGGCAGCCCGCCATCTGCCGCAACTTGCACCGGACCCCGTGCGGCCGCCGGGGCAGGTGTGGTTAGCTGGCTCCGTGAACGCGAGGGGACAAATCGGCTGGGACGGGGCGGTGAACGCCTGGCTTGTGGCTGGCTCCGTCTACCGGATGGGGCGGCGGGAATGGCTCACGGAGGCAGGCTGGAAGGAGGCCTACCGCGACGGCATCCGCACGATCATTGACCTCCGCAACCCCGGCGAACGGCAGCGCCGGCCCAGCGATCCGGAAGTGGGCCAGGCGCTCGCCGCGTTCGACGTGGTCCTTGCCCCCACCGAGGACCCGGAAAATCCTGAGTTCAAGGCTCTGTGCGATCCCTACCTGAACGATCCCGCGCACTATGCCGCCAATGCCCGGCTCTTTCCGGAGCGTCTCGCCGCCGTCTTCAAGGCCGTGGCCGCCGCGCCGGGCGGCGTCGTGATCCACTGCTCGGCCGGCCGGGACCGCAGCGGCATGATCGCGGCCATGCTCCAGGACCTGGCCGGCGCTGGCGATGCCGAGATCGTGGCCAGCTACCAAGCCGCCATGCGCAGCATCAACGAGCGCCACCGGACCATGTGGCCGCCGCATCCGCATGAACGCTACCTCGACGAGGAGACCCTGGCCCCGCTTCTGGAAAACCGGGGCGCCCGGGTCCTGGACTTCGTGCGCGAGCTCAACACGCGCGAGTTCCTGCTGCGGAGCGGCGTCACGGAGCCGGAGCTGGAAGCAGTGCTCGCGGCCCTCGGCGCCAGGGTTGCCCTGTGACTTCTCCCGTATACGGCACCGCACTCCGGCGCGCACTTGCCCTCGCGGTGGCGGTGGCGCTGGGCGCCCCGCTTACCTCAGTGCCCGCTTACGCCGCCCTGGAAAGCACGACGACGGCGGTGGCCAGCGGCGCGGACACCTCGCCGGCGGTGCCGTCCCCGGCTGCGTCCCCGACAGACCCGGCTGCGTCGGGAGTTTCCGGTGAGGGTCTTGCCGAAGCCGTTCAGCGGGACCTGGGCATGACCCTGGCGGAATTCAACGCCGCAGCGGCGCGGGGGAAACGTGCGGCCGCTGCACCGAAAAGCGCTTTGCCGGATACCGCGGCCGCGAAAACCGCTTTGCCGAACACCGCTGCCCGGGAAACGACTGCCCAGGAAACGACTGCCCCGGAACCAGCTGCCGGGAACACCGCGACGGGGCAAACCGGGAAGGACCTCCGGGCCGCCAGCGTCCGGCAGCTCTACCAGGCGTACCTCCGAGAGGTCGGACCGGCGGGGCTCCAGGCCGTCGCCGAGGCGGATGGCAAGTTCATCATCCGCACGGGCGGGGTCAACGAGCCGCAGTCGGAGCCGCCGCCCGCAACAGAGGCGAACGGCACAGTAGCGAACGGCACAGTGGCGAACGGCACAGTAGCGAACCGCACCCAGGCGGACGGCGCCGAATCCACGGCCAGCCAGGCTCCGGCGTCGGCGGACCCAGCCAGCGGCGGGCGACTGTCGCCGTCGGAATTCGTGGAGCAGTATGCCAACGTAGTCCTCGAGTCCGGCGAACCGCTGGCCCCGGAGGAGGACTTCTTCGGCGGACAGGGGTACCGGATCGACGGCGGGGTGGTCTGTTCCGCGGGCTTCAGCGCCTTCAGCCCCGATGGCAAGCCTTTGGTCCTCACCGCCGGCCACTGTGCCGACGACGGCGCCGCGCGGCTCGCCGAGGTGACCCTTCCGGCCGGGGACCCAGCCGGAGGATTCGCGGCCGAAAATGCGGTCACCGGAGAACTCGGGACATTCGGTTTCAGCCAGTTCGGCGGTCCGGGGAACTCGAGGGTCACTGATCCGGAGAATCCCGGCACGCCGGGCAACGACATCGCGGTCATCGAGTCCATCCGGCCGGACCTCGACCCGCTCCCGGCCGCCACCACGTGGGAGGATGCTGCCCGCCTCGGAACCGGCTCCGTGAAGATCGTGGGCATGGCACCGCCGTTTGTGGGGCAGGCCGTTTGCCGTTCCGGGCGGACCGCGGGATGGTCATGCGGCACCGTGGACGAGGTGGGGATCTACATTGTGGGTGGAGGCTCGGGGGACCCGGCCGACGTGAGATCCTTCAGCGGATTCCTCTCCAGGTCCGTGCAATCCAGCGGCGGTGATTCCGGCGGGCCGTGGATCAGCGGAAACTACGCCGTAGGCACGCACTCCGCGGGAAACTCCAGCGACTCCGCAGAGAACTTCGCCGTGGCGGCCACGCTCCAGGATTCGATGGCCGTCCTCCCGGGCGTCCAGCTGAGGCTGTTCCTGAACAAGCCGGTCCTGGCCGGGTCCCTGCCGGCAGGGCCGATCGCCCCGGGTCAGCGGATCACCGGCCGGCTGGCCACGGCCCCGGCCACCGATGTGCCGGCGGGAACCCAGGTCCGGGTCACCTTCCCGGGCAGCGACCCGTTCGACGTGGACATCGACGCCGGGGGCAACTGGGCCTTCAGCGCGCCCGGCCCCGCTCCGGATTTCACCGCGCAGACGGTGAACGGCTTCAGCCGCTCCGGGCTGAGCACGTTCCGCACTGCGCCGGAGCCTGCGGCACAGACCCCGCCGCCGAAGCCGACAGCGCCAGAGGCGACTGCACCACCCGTTGCGTCCCCACCGGCGGCGGCCGCACAGGGCCCCGAACCGGCAGTGCTAGTGCCTGCGCCCCAGCCGACGGTTGTGGCCGTGCTCCCTGCTGGCGGCCCGACTGACCCTGTCCCGGACACCGCCGCAGCGGCTCCCGCACTGCTCGCGGACACGGGGGTGTCAGGCCTGACGCTCGCCGCAGCTATCGCAGGCGCGGCGCTGGTATTGGGTGGCCTGCTGCTGGCAGTGGTGCGGCGGCGCGGCAAGCGTTAGCCGATGGTGGCGGCTTCGTCCAGGGTGTGCGGCTCGAAGTGTTCCACAATGTCGCGGACCGACGCGAGGCCCTCGGTGTAAGTCGCCGATGAGCGCCAGTGTTCGATCTGCTCAAGGGACGCCCACGGCCCGGTACTGATGAACCGGTTGGGCACGTCGCGGTCACGCATCAGCAGGCCTCGCCCGCCCGGAAACTCCTTGTGCGTTCGATCGGCCATGTCCTTCCAGGCCTTCACAAAGTCATCCTCGTGGCCCGGTCTGATGAGCCAAATTCCCAACGTGTAAACCTGCACGTTGCATCACCTCCATTGGCGAAGTGCGGATACCTGATTATCTTCCGGCGCCGCGGCCCGCGGAAGACGCAAACAGAAGTGCCGGCGTGGACGGCGGTTCCCACGGCCGTGTGCGGCGGCCAGCCCGGGCTGGCTTAGCCCCCGCTAACAGTTGGACGGCTTGTATTCATAAGCGCCGGCGTCGGCCTGTCCGGATCCCGAGCATTGGCCGTTTTGCGGGACGGAAGCCTGGTCCAGGTCCACCCCGGAGGGGCTGCTGCCCGCACGGTCTATCGCCGGGCTGCCGCTGGTGAGGTGGAGGTCTTCGGGGGGATTGACGAACTCTGCGGGAGCCGTCGTCGAGCTGTTGTCCAGAGGAACGTTGCTGGGGCCGTTGACCACGTTGGCCTGCTCCGTCCAGCCGGACCCGTCCATCCAGAGCGCGTCCCGCACGGCCACGAGGATGTTGGCACGGATGACGGTCGAGGAGGGGCAGTGTGCATGGCACACGACACCGCGCGAATGGCTGCCGTTCAGCCACACCGTGTTGAACTCGAAAGTGGTGCCGTTCGTGGGGCCGAACTTTGTGTCCGGGCCGCGGATGATCAGGCCCGCGGCTTCCGCGCATTCCGCGCCGCACGAGGAACGGATGAGGTTGTAGCGGAAAACGTTGCCGTCGGCCGCTCCCCCGGAGCGCCCGATCTCGGAGAACACGTTGTTGTTGATGGCCTTGTTGTGGTGGATGTTGTTGCGGCTGCCGTTGTAGATCTCGAAGGCGCTTCCGTCCCGGCTGAAATCGTAGGAGGACGCCGTGGAACCGGTGACGGTGTTGCCGGAAAACTCGTTGTCGTTGCCGTTGATGAGCACGCCGAACGCGCCGGAATCGTCGGTGCAGTTGGCCGCCTCCGGAGTGCCGCACTGGTCTCCGGGCGTGTTGACGTTCATGACGTTGTTGTCCGTGAGGACATTGTTGAAGTACTTTCCGAAGTCCGAGCCCGTGCCGACTTTGATTCCTGCGGTGTTGTCGGAGGCCTCGGAATTCTTCACCACCACGTGGTCGCCGTAGACGTTGAAGCCCGCGTACCCGCAGTTTGTGGCCCGCAGCCCGTCCACCTCGATGTAGCTGCCGTCCAGCCGGAAGCAGTTTCCGCCTTCCCCGCTGGTTATGGTGGGCAGGTTCCCCTTCCCGTAGCCGTTCAGTCTGATGGCCGACGCCGGTGTTCCGCTCTCGTCCAAGGCGACATTCCCGATCCACTCGTCACCCCTGCGGAAACTGAGGGTATCGCCGGGGTTGAAGGCCGTGTCGTTGATTTTCTGCAGCGACTGCCACGGCGAATCCGGGGACGTCCCGGAGTTGGTGTCGCTTCCCACTGCACTCACGTAGTAGTGGGTGGACGGCGTCGTAGGGTTCGTCGTCGAGACGCAGCCCACCAGCAGAGCCGGTAGGAGGACAGCCGCCAGTGCGGCGGCGACAGTCTTTCTGGTGGTACGTGAGCTCATGATTGCACCTGCCGGGAGGCGGACAATAGGGCCCGGCCCAGCAGTGCCGCTGCCTCTGGTCCGGAGCGGCCAGAGTATAAAGCGCCCGGCGCAATGTCAACGGAATGGGGCGGGCGTCCCGGGCGGGCTTCCGGGCGTGCTCCCAGGGCGGGCGGTGGCACCCGGGAGGGGCCGTCGTCGTCCACCCGGACCGCAGCCTCCTACGCGTGCGGCGCGGGGCGTACGCGGACTGGGGCCAACAGGCTGATGAGCAGGATGGCGGTGACCGACCCGGCCGCCATGATCGAGGCCAGCACCACGATCTGGAACCGGCCCGCCTCCAGCGGTGAGAGCCCGCCGAAGATCGCCCCGACGAAGGCTCCAGGCAGCGTGACCAGGCCTGTCGTCTTGGTCTGGTCCACGGTCGGAATGAGGGCGGAATATACGGCACCGCGCGCCATCTCGCGGGTGGCCTGCCGGGGAGAGGCGCCCAGGGCGAGCCAGCCCTCCACCTGGTCCCAGCGGTCGATCACCGCCTCGTTGAACCTGCGGCCCGCGAGCCCGGCAATCGCCATGGAATTGCCGACGACGATCCCGCCGATCGCCAGCGCGTAGCGGGAGGTGAACTCGATGGCGCCGGTGCCGAACACGATGACCAGGGCCACGAGGATGCCGGCGGCCATCGAGCCGGCCACGACAGCAAGGCGGCGCCAGGACCAGGCGAGGCGCCGTGCGGCGGTAACGGCGGCGACGGTGAACATGACGCCCAGCGCCACGGCCACCCATTCGGCGCTGGCGATCACGGCACCGAGGATCAGGCTGACGGCGGCGAGCTGCGCCGCGCCGCGGAGGATGGCGATGGCCGGCGCGAAGGCGTGCGGAACGCGGAAAGAGCGGAGGACGGCGGCCGTCAGCGCCATCAGGAGGCCCACGGCGATCAGGGTGGGGGTCAGACTGCCAAGCTCGGTCACCAGATCAGCCTAGCCGGGGCCGCAGCGCGGTCCAGCTGGCAGCCGCAGCCGTGGGGACGCTGCTGGCGAGCGTCAGGCCCTCGGAGCAAGCAGCAGGTTGGTGATTCTCAGGGTGCACAGGCGCTGACCCGCCTCGTTGGTGATCAGAACCTCGTGCGTGGTCAGGGTGCCGCCGAGGTGGATGGGGGTGGCCGTGATGGTGATGAGTCCGGTCCGGGCGGACCGGTGATGAGTGGCGGAGACGTCCACGCCGACGGCGGTCTTGCCCAGCGTGCTGGCGTGGATCACCGCCGCCCACGATCCCACGGCCTCGCCCACGGCCAGCGAAGCGCCGCCGTGCAGGAGGCCGAACGACTGCCGGTTCCCCTCCACCGGCATGGTCGCCACGACGCGCTCGACCGACTCCTCCACGATCTTCACGCCCATCTTTTCGTCGAGCTCGCCGAGGGTGATCTTCCACAGCTCCCCGGGCGTCGGCCGTGCAGGTGCTTCTGCGGTCAGTCTGGTGTCGCGGGATTCGGGCCTCACGTGCTCTCCTCGGTTTTGGTGTTCGATCGCGTCGGTTCCCCCGTGGCCGGTGGGAAACTGCCACTAGTGTGCAGCGGGGCACATTCATGTACTGTAGACATATTACCGAACGGACGGTCAGTAATGTTCTGGCCGGATCAGATTTGTCCCCCGTTGGAAGGACCCGTCAACGATGACCACCACCGCCACTGCCCCCGAAGCCACCCTGGACACCGTGGAAACCGTCCCCAGTTTCGTGCAGGATTCCTGGTGGACTCCCGACGCCGGCTCGGCGGCTTCCGCTGTTCCCGTCCGGGATGCCAGTACGGGGGAGATCCTGGCCAAGGTGAGCACCGACGGCCTGGACCTGGCCGCCGTCGTGGATTACGGCCGGACCACCGGCCAAACGGAACTCGGCAAGCTGACCTTCCACCAGCGTGCCCTCAAGCTCAAAGAGCTGGCGCAGTACCTGAACGCGCGCCGCGAGCACTTCTACGCGTTCTCCGCCCAGACCGGCGCCACCAAGATCGACTCGATGATCGACATCGACGGCGGCATCGGCGTGCTGTTCACCTTCGGCTCCAAGGGCCGGCGCGAGCTTCCCAACTCGCAGGTTGTGGTGGACGGGCCCATGGAGGTGCTGTCCAAGGACGGCTCGTTCGCCGGCGAGCACATCTACACCCGCATCCCGGGCGTCGCCGTGCAGATCAACGCCTTCAACTTCCCGGTCTGGGGCATGCTGGAAAAGCTCGCCCCCGCATTCATCGCCGGCGTGCCCACTATCGTCAAGCCCGCCACCCCCACGGGCTACGTTGCGGCCGCCGTGGTGAAGGCCATGATCGAATCCAACATCCTGCCCAAGGGCTCGCTGCAGCTGATTTCGGGATCTGTCCGCGGGCTGCTGGACGTGCTCGACTACCGCGACCTCGTGGCCTTCACGGGTTCGGCGTCCACCGCACAGTCGCTGAAGTCGCACCCGAACGTGGTGCTTGGCGGCGTGCGGTTCACCTCCGAGACCGACTCGCTCAACGCCGCCATCCTGGGCCCGGACGCCGTGGAAGGCACTCCGGAGTTCGACGCCTTCATCAAGTCCGTGGTCACCGAGATAACGGTCAAGGCCGGGCAGAAGTGCACCGCGATCCGCCGCGCCATCGTGCCGCAGGACCTGGTGCCCGCCGTCGTTGCCGCCATCGGCGCCCGGGTGGAGCAGCGCGTGGTGCTCGGCGATCCGCGCGCTGAGGGCGTCACCATGGGCGCGCTCGCCTCCCTTGAGCAGCTCGCCGACGTCCGGGCAGCGGTGCAGTCCATGCTCGACGCCGGCGGTGAGCTGGCGTACGGAACGCTCGATTCGCCGTCGGTCACCAGCGCGGACGGCGCCACCGGCGTCGTCGAAGGCGGCGCCTTCATGTCCCCGGTGGTGCTTAGCTGGGCCGACGCGGAGGCGGAGCCGGTGCACTCGCTGGAGGCGTTCGGCCCGGTGTCGTCCGTGATCGGGTACAAGGACATTCCCGACGCCGTCCGGCTCGCCGCCCGCGGCGGCGGCTCCCTGGTCGCCTCGGTTTGCACCAACGATCCGTCCGTGGCGCAGGAACTGGTGACGGGCATCGCAGCCCACCATGGCCGCGTGCTCATGCTGAACCGCGAGGACGCACGTTCGTCGACAGGCCATGGTTCGCCCGTCCCGCACCTGGTCCACGGCGGCCCGGGACGTGCCGGCGGCGGTGAGGAGCTGGGTGGCATCCGCTCGGTGATGCACCACATGCAGCGCACGGCCATCCAGGGCTCGCCGAACATGCTCACCGCAGTGACAGGGATCTGGCACACCGGCGCCGACCGCAACTTCACGGTGGAAACCGAGGGCACGCACCCGTTCCGCAAGTCGCTGGAGACGCTCAGCATCGGTGACGCCGTCCGCTCCGACCTGCGGCAGGTGGCCCTCGAGGACATCTCGGCCTTCGCCAGTTCGACCGGCGACACCTTCTACGCCCACACCAACCAGGAGGCCGCGGAGGCCAACCCGTTCTTCCCAGGCATCGTGGCGCACGGCTACCTGCTGCTGAGCTGGGCTGCGGGACTGTTCGTGGAGCCCGCACCGGGCCCGGTCCTGGCCAACTACGGGCTGGAGAACCTGCGCTTCATCACCCCTGTGGCTGCGGGCGACTCCATCCGGGTGACCCTGACCGCCAAGAAGATTACCCCGCGCGAGACCGACGAGTACGGCGAGGTGGCCTGGGATGCCGTCCTGACCAACCAGAACGACGAAATCGTGGCCACCTACGACGTCCTCACCCTGGTGGAAAAGTAACCCGATCCTGACCGTCATTTGGGACGCTCCCTCACATCCTGTCGGGTTTTTCCGGACGCGTCCTCACATCTTGCCGGGTTTTTCGGGACGCGTCCTCAGGTCCTGCCGGGTTTTTCGGGACGCGTCCTCAGGTCCTGCCGGGTTTTTCGGGACGCGTCCGCAACGGTGGCCGGCATGGTGGAATTTCCCCTGATCTTTCGGGGATTTCCGGGCGTAAAATGACCCCCGTAGGAGGTGGCGAAATGACCCTAGCACTAAGAACAGCCACAACCATCCTGCCTGTCGATGATCCGGACCGCGCCCGCGGATTCTACGCGGAAACGTTGGGCCTCCCACATCGTGGCAAGGCTGAGGATGGAAGCGATTTATTCGGCAACGCTGACGGCCCCATGCTGCAGTTGATGCCCGTCAGAGACGGAAAGCATTCCGATCACACCACATTGAGTTTCGAAGTCACTGACATTGAACGGACCGTCCAGGACATGGAGTCCAGGGGCGTTCGGTTCCAGGACTACGACCTCCCGGAATTGAAGACTGACCACCACATCTGTACAACCGACGCCGAGAAATGCGCCTGGTTCATGGACACCGAAAACAACATCCTCTGCGTTCACGAGAGGCTCGGAACACAGGCTGAGTACCAGCTCTGATCCGCCCTGCCGTCGCAGGCCCTCAAACCCTTCCTCACCTAGCTGAGGGAGGGTTTGGTTTTGGGCCGCGAAAGGTGAGGGAGGGTTGGGGAAAACGCGGCGAAAGGTGAGGGAGGGTTGGGGGAAAGGCGGCGAAAGGTGAGGGAGGGTTGGGGGAAAGGCGGCGAAAGGTGAGGGAGGGTTTGGTTTTGGGCCGCGAAAGGTGAGGAAGGGTTGGGGGAAAGGCGGCGAAAGGTGAGGGAGCGTTGGGGGAAAGGCGGCGAAAGGTGAGGAAGGGTTGGGGGAAAGGCGGCGAAAGGTGAGGGAGCGTTCAGGACCAGGGGGTGATCGGATGCTCCTGCGGCTCGCCGTCCACATACACGTCGGCGCGCTCGTTGAAGAAGCAGACCAGCCCGTGGATTTGCCGCGCGTCGATGAACCGCGAGTCGTAGGCCCAGGCGATGTTCCTGCCCTTGGATGACTCGGGGTAGCTCCAGTACCTGGCCTCGCCCTTGTAGGGGCAGACGGTCCGGTGCGGGCTGGCCTCGAGCAGGTCCAGCCGGACGTCCTGGGCCGGGATGTAGTACCGCACGGGAAGCATCGTTTCGTACAGCAGCTGGGCCCCCACAGTGCCGGCGAGCGTCACGCCGTCGAGCTTCACTTCGATGTGCCGCAGGGTGGCGCGGATGTCCACGCGGTGGAACGGGTCCCGCGGGTGGCCGATGATCTCCTCGTGGTCCTCAAGCCAGTGGAAGGCGCCGAAATCAAGGATGACGTACCCTTCCAGGTCCGGATCGGTGAGCCGGAAGGCTGCCCGGGGAACATGGAACGCGGATGCCACGACGTCGAGCTCCTCGCCGTCCGCCGTATGCCGCCGGAACCCGGTCCGCGGGTCCAGCGCCTGCGGTGCATCGGCCGACAGCCGGACGGGAAACTCGTCAGGGCCGCCGTCCCCCTCGGCCGCGGGCGGCTCGAGCCGCGCCAGCAAATCCTTCTCGGGAACGGCGTACACCGGGGTGACGCGTTTCGGTTCCCACACCAGCAGGGCTTCCTGGGTGTCGACGACGGGGCTTCCGTCGATGCCCGCGCGGATCCTCTTGGAGGTGGGCTGGTACCGGAGATCGGGGAATACGCCGAACAGAAGATCCGACAGTTTCGTGGCCATGCATTCAGGGTGGGCATCCGGACGCCCGGCGTCAACGCCTAATTGTTGATGGCCGGGGCCCGGCTCAGGGCTTGGCGTGCAGGCCGTCGAAGGCCATGGTGATGACGTCGTCGGCCAGCTTTTCCGGCGAGAGCGACCCGCCCGGCTTGTACCACTCAACGATCGAGTTGATGGTTCCGAACAGGAGCCGGGTGACGGTGCGGGGGTCGATGTCCTGGCGCAGCGATCCCTCGTCGCGGGCGGCGGAGATCAGCCCTGCCACCTTGTGGTCGAAGGCGCGGCGGCGTTCCATGGCGTTGCGCTCGATGTCCGTGTTGCCGCGCAGCCGCAGCAGCAGCGTGACGAAGGGCAGCCGCTCCACCAGCACGGCGATGGTCTGGCGCAGCACGAACTCCAGCCGCGCGTCCGCAGCCCCCGAGGTGGCCCCCGGCTGTTCCAGGATGGCCTCCAGGCCACCGAGCGCGTGGTCCAGGGCGAGCTTCAACAGGTCGCCCTTGGATGGCACATGATGGTAGATCGCCGACTTGGAGATGCCCAGGTTTTCGGCGAGGATGCCCATGGATGTGGCATCGTAACCGTGGCGGTTGAAGACATCGACGGCGATCAGCAGCACAGACTGCTGGTCGTAGCCCGGACGGCCGCGTTTGGTGGGGGCTGCTGTGCTGGCTTCTGTACTAGGCATACCGGCTATTTTCTCATGAACGTTCGGTCATCGAAGCAATCTGCTGCCGGCGGACCGCCAATTTGGAGGGTCTCCGCCCCGCGGGCACCAGTTTTTCGCAGGGTCCGCACCCATAGTTGGTTCTCATTGGGGAATCGCCGCGGAACAGCTGACGCCACGGGACAAGGAGGTCCTCGTGGTCATGATTTGGTCTCGAAACCGCACATAGGGGTTGACGACCGGGGCCGGCAAAGGCGCTTGTGCCCCCAACGCCAGGAGGCCAGACCATGCCTGAAGAATCTGCAAACACCAGCGGCCTCGGACGCCGCACGCTACTGCGTTTGAGTGCTGCCGGAGGTGCCGGAGCGGCACTGGCAGCGGCACAAACCTGGGCCGCTCCACTGCTTGCCCAGCGGGGACTGCTCTCGCCCGACGGCGCTTTCGGCGCCACGTCGACAGCGCTGAGTGACAACTTGTTCTACATAGAGAAGTACCCCACGAGCCCGCTGATCATCTCGCCGTTCAGCGACCCGCTGCCGATCCCCAAGGCGCTGGCTCCGGTGCCGAAATCGGTGTTCAGCGCCTGGCGGAATCCGCCGGGACCCGGCCCGGGACAGCAGAACTCGCTGCGCAACGAGCAGCACCAGGTCTGGCCGAGCCAATTCGGCGAGCCGGACCCGATCGTCTACAAGATCGACGTCCTGCTCCGGCAGCACGCGTTCACCACGTCGCAGGTTCTGCCGATCGACGGGGACGGCGAGCCCACGGTCTCCTTCGATGCGAATCGCAGGAAATATCCCGCGGGCACCAAACGAACGCTCCCGCTCAGCACGATCTACGGCTTCAACGGGACCTTCCCCGGGCCCATGATCAACGCCGAGTACCGCAGGCCGGTGCTGGTGCGGTTCGAAAACCACCTCGACGAGAACCCGCTGAACCTGGACCGGCAGGACTTCGGCTCCCCGGACTTGTCCTTCCTGACCCACCTGCACAACGGCCACACGGCGCCCGAGAGTGACGGCAACCCGCACTACTCGATGGTGGCCGGACCCAGGCACCCGGGCTTCAGGCCGGGGATGTTCGTCGACAACCTGTACCTGAACCGGCCGGCCGGCAACGACGAGCGCGAGAAGCAGAGCTTCTTCTGGTTCCACGACCACACGATGGACCACACCGGCTCGAACGTCTACAAGGGCATGGTGGGCCTGTACCCGATCTACGACACCACTAACGGCATGGACATGGGCGATGAGACCCGGGGACTGCGGCTGCCGGGCGTCCGCACCAACAACGCCAACGGATCCTTCGACGTCAAATACGACATCCCGCTGGCCTTCTACGACTGCCGCCTGGATGACGGCGTCACCATCCACAAGGACATCCACGACGTGCAGGGCGAGTTTCCCAACGCGAAGAACCCGGCCGAGCACCCGGAGTGGTGGGGCAAGACCTTCTACAAGCACTTCCCCAACCACGGCTTCGTCGGCGACATCTTCACGGTCAACGGCACCGCCTCCCCGGTGCTGGAGGTGAAGCGCCGCAAGTACCGCTTCCGGTTCCTGGACGCCTCGGTCTCAAGGATCTACGAGTTCAAGCTGATGAGTTCCACGAAGGGTCCCAAGTCGTCGGCATCGCTCGGATATCAGGGCGATGAGCTGGAGGGGCAGTACCGTATCGAGGACGGCCAGCAGTGCATGCAGTTCACCCAGATCGCGGCCGACGGCGGGCTGCTGCCGCTCCCGCTCAAGCGCGATTCCTTTGAGCTGTGGCCGGCCAAGCGACGCGAGGTGGTGGTCGACTTTACGCGGTACCAGGACGGAACGCCGACAACCAAGGGCGACGTCGTCTACCTCACCAACGTGATGAAGATGCCCAACGGCAGGATGTGGTCCAACTCGTCGCGGTTCTCGCCCGACCCGAAGTACAAGGTCCCGGTGCTCAAGTTCGTGATCGGCGATACCGCGCCGGACAACAGCCAGGTCCCCCCGAAGCTGCGCGATCTTCCGCCGCTGCCCAGCAACTGGCAGAGCATGCTGGACAACCGCATGATCTTCGAAGTCAAACGCGGCAGCGCGGGCGGGGAAACGGAATGGCTCATCAACGGCAAGCCCTTCGACCCGAACAACGTGCTTGCCAGCCTGAAAAACCGGGCGGGCCGCACACCGCTTGCCCAGCAAAAGAAGGGGAGCTTCAACCTCTGGGAGCTCAAAAACGGGGGCGGCGGCTGGGTGCACCCGTTCCACCTGCACATGGAGGAGCACCGGACCGTCATGCGCAATGGCAGGGACGTGAGCCGGACGGTGGATCCGGGACATCCCGATGACGCCTCGAGGGAAGACCTGACAGCGCTCGATCCCGGCGAGTCCGTGATCATCTACCGGGGCTTCCGGGACTTCGTGGGCCCGTACGTCGCGCACTGCCACAACCTGGCCCACGAGGACCATGCCATGATGTTCGGCTGGTCGATCACGCCGTGACAGCCCCTTGAAACCCTCGGGCCGGGCCCGCCGCGCAGGCGGGCCCGGCCCCGGTCAAGCGCAGGTGCCGGGGCAGTGCGGGCTTACCCCTTCGGGCGCAGGTCGTAGATCCGGCGCAGCTTGCCGCTGGAACGCTCGAGCGCCCCGGGCTCCACCACATCCACCGTGCACGAAGAACCCACGTGGATCTTGATCTGCTCGCGCAGGGTACGGGCCGCCGTCGTGACTGCCTCTGCCGGAACGGAATCACGGCGCTCGATCTTCACCGTCAGCTGGTCCATGCGCTGGCCCTCGGGTCGGGTGAGCACCAGCTGGAAGTGCGGGCTGAGCTCGGGGATGCGCAGCGCGATTTCCTCGATCTGGGAGGGGAAAAGGTTCACGCCGCGGAGGATGATCATGTCGTCGCTGCGGCCGGTGATGCGGCCCATCCGCCGGTGTGCCGGGCGGGCGGTGCCGGGGAGCAGCCGGGTGAGGTCCTTGGTGCGGTAGCGGATGATCGGCAGGGCTTCCTTGGTGAGCGAGGTGAACACCAGCTCGCCGTGTTCGCCGTCGCCCAGCACGTTTTCCTTGCCCGGGGCGGGGTTGAACGGGTCGATGATTTCCGGCCGGAAGTGGTCCTCCCAGATGTGGCTGCCGTCCTGGGTCTCCACGCATTCGCCGGCGACGCCGGGGCCCATGACCTCGGAGAGTCCGTAGATGTCGCAGGCCTTGATGTTCATGGTTACTTCGAGCTCGTGGCGCATTTCCTGCGTCCACGGCTCGGCGCCGAGCACCGCGTACTTCAGCGACGTGGACGTCGGGTCGATTCCCATGTGGGCCATGGCATCGGCGATGGTCAGCAGGTACGTGGGCGTCGCCAGGATGGCGTCCGGCTCGAAGTCCTGGATCAGCTGGATCTGGCGCTCGGTCTGGCCGCCGGACATCGGGATCACGGTGCAGCCCAGGGCTTCGGCGCCGGCGTGGGCGCCCAGCCCGCCGGTGAAGAGCCCGTAACCGTACGCGTTGTGGACCTTCATGCCCGGGCGGACGCCGGAGGCCCGGAGGCAGCGGGCCACCAGTTTGGCCCAGTCGGCCAGGTCCTGCTTGGTATATCCGACGACGGTGGGCCGGCCCGTGGTGCCCGAGCTGGCGTGCACGCGGGCCACCTCGCTCTGCGGGACGGCGAACATCCCGAACGGGTACTCCTGCCGGAGGTCCTCCTTGGTGGTGAACGGGAAGTTGCCGAGGTCGGTGAGCTCGCGCAGGTCCGAGGGGTGGATACCGGCGTCGTCGAACTTGCGCTTGTACAGCGGTACGCGGTCGTAGGCATAGGCCACGGTGTGCTGGAGCCGGCTGAGCTGGAGCGCCTCGAGTTCGTCCCGGGACATGGTCTCCTCAGGGTCGAGCACGGCGTCGGTGGGCGTGGCTACTGCGGGCGCGGCGACAGCGGGTTCAGGGGCGTGGAGGGTCATGGTCTGCTTCCTACTTCTTGGGGATGGTACGGCTGCGACCGCGGAACTCTGCGATGAGTTCCCCCGGCAGTTGGGCACCGGGATCGGCAGCGAAGATCTGGATGTCGTAGAGGCCGCTGCGGCCCGCGCTTGAGCGGCGGTCGGCGACGGCGGTGATCACCTGGCCTCGGTAGGCCGGTTTGAGGAAGTTGATGTCGACGCCGGCAGCAACGGTGATGCTGTCAGGATCGGCAGGCGACGCGGGGTTGCAGGCGAGGGCGAACGCCGAGTCCGCGAAGGCGAAGATCATTCCGCCGTGGGCCATCCCGAATCCATTGAGCATTTCCTGCCGGAGGGTCATCCGGATGGTTGCGTGGCCGTCGCTGAGGGTGAGGACTTCTATGCCCATCCATTCCGAGGCGTAGTCGTTCTCAAGGATGTGGTGGGCCACACCGGGGATTGCCGTTTCAGCCATGCGTCGTTGCCTCCAGCTTTATTTACCGATCGTTCATTAGGTAAACCCATTTGGGGGCTTCATGTCAAGGGTGCGGGCCAGCCGGAGCGGTCCGGCGACGGCGATGACCACCAGCGCGGCCAGGACATGCAGGAGCGCCACGGTCCACCAGAGCGTGAGGTAGTCAGGGCCCGCCATAGCGGGAAAGACCAGGGCACCCGAGGTGTTGAGCGCGGCGTGGAACACCATGCAGATGGGAACGCTGCCGCTGCCGTTGTAGAGCCAGGTCAGCAGCACGGACTGCGCCAGGACCATGAGCAGGAAGGGCAGCGGCGGCCGCTGCCCGGTGGGATCCAAGAGGAGCTCGGGCAGGTGCCATGCCGCCCACACCAGCCCCAGGAGCAGTGCCGCAGACAGGGCCGGGCGGTTCTGCTGCATGAGCGGAAGGGCGTAGCCGCGCCAGCCCAGCTCCTCGAAGAGGCCCACGGTCACCAGCGTGAACGCGAAAGTGCCCAGCAGCATGAACCAGCCTGGATTCGGGCCGAGCTCCGGGGCGGGAGCGCCGCCGGAAACCGTGAGGCCAGTCGCCATCGTCACGAGCAGGCACGGCAGCCCCGCGGCGGCAACGTACCAGCGGCCGGCCACGCGCCACCGGGCCAGCTGCCGGAGCAGCTGCAGCAGCGCGGCCTTGCCGCCCGCCAGGAAGGCGGTGATGGCCGCCGCCACAGCCGGCCCGAACGGTATCAGGGGCGAGCTGTTCGGGTTGAGGAGGGTCAGCGGCCACACCAGCCATGAAATCGCAAAGGCCAGAACGAAGAACAGCGTCAGCCGGTGGCCGGCCGGCCAGGCCACGGCACGCCGCCCTGGGATCCGGCGCCGCGTATCGGTTCCGCGCCGGGCCTCCTGCTCAAAGGCTCGACGGCGGGCCCGACGGCGGTCCCCGCCGCCAGCGGGCAACGGCCTGTTAACCGGCGGCTGGTTGGCGGACGGGGGCTGCTCAGCGGGCGACGGATGCGCCATGGCCCGCCTCCGCCGACAGGGCGCGGAATCTCCGCAGGAGTGCCAGCACCACCAGCAAAAGGGTGGCCGCGGCAATCTGCTGCCACGCGCCGTCGAACACTGTGAACTTGTCCGCCGAGGAGGCATTGAACGAGGCGTGGAGGAGGGCCACGATCAGCAGGCTCTGGCCCGTCCCGAGGTAGGCGATGCCCACCAGCAGCCGGAACAGCGGGGCGAAGACCAGAAGCACGCCCCACGCGACCGCCACGTCAGGCCACTGGGTGCCGGCGAAGCCCTTCTCCCCGAACGCCAGCGGCAGGTGGATGAGCGCGAAGGGTATGGCGGTGAGCAGGCTGCCGGCCACCACGCCGTGCCGCTCCATCAGCCGGCTCTGGACCACCCCCGTCCAGGCCAGCTCCTCCCAGATGTTCCCCAGCAGGGCGCCAACGACCAGCGTGTTCAGCAGGTACATCGCCGCAACGGCGGCCCACCCGTCCGCCGGCTGACGGAACGTGCCGGAGGCGGCCGCGATGAGGACGGTCAGCGCAGGCAGGGCGAGCACCGCAGCGATGTACCAGCCCGTACCGACGCGCCAGCGGATGGTTTGGCGGAAAAGGTCCCGCACACCGGATTTGCCGCCGGCTGACCGGGTCACCAGGATGGCCGTTCCCAGCAGGATGAGCAGTTCGGCCAGGATGCCGGGCACCGCGTTGCCGAGCAGCCCGATGGACAGGATGAGTGCCAGCCACGTCAGCCCGACGGCGATGACCAGAAACGCGGTCACCGGGCGCCCGGCGATGAGCCGCCGCAGGGGACGGGCGGACGGATCGGAAACAGGGCCAGCGGGGTTCATCGGGACCACCATCGTTCAGGACCTGGCAGCCCGGAGGCTGCCGATCGGTGCCTTTGCTGCGGATGGACCGGTCCCGGGGCGCTGGCCCACTCCGGGTCCGGGACGGCGAATGTGCGCCGACGTGGCAATCAACACCATTGTGTGCCCCCGGAAGCGCGGCAACAAGTGAAAGTATGGGGGAGTGCGGGCTTCGGTCCACCCAGCCAGCACACCGGCGCGTCCAATGCAGCACGTTCCACCCAGGAGCTTCCAACCAGAGGACAGATCATGGCCAAGGGGATATATGTCAGTGCGACCACTCCGGGATCGGGGAAGTCGCTCATAGCGCTGGGCCTGGCGGACACGCTCCACCGGCACGCGGACCGGATCGGATTCTTCAAACCCGTGGTCCATGGCGACGACGCCGGCGCGGATCCCATGGTGGCGCTCATGAAGTCCCGCTTCGACCTCGACGACCGGCGCTGCCGCGGCGGTCTGACGTTCACCGAGGTCCGCGGCCTGCTCGCCGAAGGCAGGCGCGAGGACATCGACTCCCGCTGCGTGGAGATCTTCGCCGAGATGGGCCGGCACTGCGACGTCATCATCGTTGAGGGCACGGACCTCACCGGCCACGACGCCGCCGTCGAATTCGACCTCAACGCCCGGCTGGCCAACAACCTGGCCGCGCCCGTCGTGGCAGTGGTGGGCGCCAAGGGGCGCAGCGTCGCGGAGGCCGCGGCCGCCGTCGACGTCGCCCGCAAGGAACTGTCCGCGGAGAAGTGCTCGCTGCTGGCCTTGATGGTGAACCGGGCCGACCCGGCGGACGTGGACGCGATCGTGGCCGCCGTGAAGCCCGGCGCATCCGGCCGGCCGGTGTACGTTTTCCCGGAACTGGAGGACATTGCCCGGCCCACCACCGGGGAGGTGGCTGCCGCCCTCAACGTCCGGCAGATCGCCGGCCGCGCGGACATGGAGCGGGACGTCCGGGACGTTAAGGTCGCCGCCATGAATGTGGGCAACTTCCTGAACGTGCTCGACGACGGGGCACTGGTGATCGTGCCCGGAGACCGGGCGGACGTGATGGTGGCCTGCCTGGCGTCGTCGTTCTCGCCCGAATTCCCGGTGCCGTCCGGGCTGATCCTCACCGGCGGCCTGGCCCCGGACGCCAACATCTATCCGCTGCTGGCCTCCGCCCCGTTCCCGGTGTTCGCGACCCAGGATGACACGTACACCACGGCCCGGCGCGTGTCCGAAGTGCGCAGCGAGATCTGGAGCGGCCACCGGCGCAAGGTGGCGTCCGCGCTGGGCCTGTGGTCCCGTCAGGTGGACGAGGCTGAGATGCTCGAGCGCCTGCATCTGCCCCGTGCCGAACGGATGACCCCGCTGCGGTTCCTGCACGACCTCATCGAGCGTGCCCGCTCGCAGCGCCGCCACATCGTGCTGCCGGAGGGCAAGGACATCCGGATCCTGAAGGCCGCCGAGATCCTGCACCGGCGGGACGTCTGCGACCTCACCCTGCTGGGCCGGGAAGCCGACGTGCGGGAGCTTGCCGCCACCCGGGGCATCGACCTCGCCGGCATCAACATCGTGGACCCCGCCACCTCGGAGCTGCGTCAGGACTTCGCTGCCAGGTACGCCGAGCTGAGGGCGCACAAGGGCGTTGACCTGGCCCGGGCGCTGGAGGTCATGCAGGACGAAAGCTACTTCGGCACCATGATGGTCCAGCTGGGTGTGGTGGACGGCATGGTCTCGGGCGCCGCGCACACCACGGCCCACACCATCCGTCCGGCCCTGGAGTTCGTGAAGACCCGGCAGGGCGTGAAGATCGTCTCCTCGGTCTTCCTGATGCTGATGCCGGACCGCGTGCTCGTGTACGGCGACTGTGCCGTAAACCCGGATCCCAACGTGGAGCAGCTCGCTGACATTGCCCTGGCTTCGGCGGAGACCGCGGCCCAGTTCGGGGTGGAGCCCCGGGTTGCCATGCTGTCCTACTCCACTGGCGGCTCCGGCTCCGGCGAGGCCGTGGAGGAAGTCCGGCAGGCCACCGACCTGGTCAGGGAACGCCGCCCGGATCTCGCCGTCGAAGGCCCCATCCAGTACGACGCCGCCGTGGACGCCTCCATCGCCGAGTCCAAGATGCCCGGCTCGTCCGTGGCTGGGCAGGCGACGGTGTTCATCTTCCCGGACCTGAACACCGGCAACAACACGTACAAGGCGGTGCAGCAGAGCTCGGGAGCGGTCGCCGTCGGTCCCGTCCTGCAGGGGCTGCGCAAGCCCGTCAACGATCTCTCCCGCGGCTGCACCGTGGAGGACATCGTGAACACGGTGGCCATCACCGCCATCCAGGCGCAGAGTTTGGCCGCCCCGCTGGAAACCCCCGGCACCGCCGAACCGTCCGCCGTTTCAGCAGCCAAGGCTTAGGAGGCCCCATGCTCGTGCTCGTGATCAACTCCGGCTCGTCCTCGCTCAAGTACCAGGTGCGCGACGTCGCCGAAGGCAACGTGCTCACCGAGGGGCTGATCGAGCGGATCGGCGTGTCCAACGGCGGCCAGGGCGACGGCGAGGTGGTGGGCCCGGCGGACCACGCCGAGGCGCTCGAGCAGGTGGACGCGGCCATCCACGAGGTGCTGGGCGAGAGGCAGCTGGACGCGGTGGGGCACCGGGTGGTGCACGGCGGCGAGCGGTTCGGCGAGCCCGTGCTGATCGACAATGAGATCACCCGCGCCATCGAGCGGCTCAACCCGCTGGCGCCGCTGCACAATCCCGCGAATGTGCTGGGCATCCGCGCCATCACGAAGAAGTGGCCGGGCATGCCGCAGGTGGCAGTGTTCGACACCGCCTTCCACCGCAGCCTGCCCGAGCACGCCTGGCGCTACGCCGTTCCCGACGAGCTCTACACCAACCACGGGATCCGCCGGTACGGCTTCCACGGAACTTCGCACGAATACGTTACCAACCGTGCTGCCGCGCTGCTGGACATCCCGGTGGAGGAGTTCGACGGCGTGATCGCCCACCTCGGCAACGGCGCCTCCATCACAGCGATCCGGGGCGGCAAATCCGTGGACACCTCCATGGGTTTCACTCCGTTGGAAGGGCTGGTCATGGGCACCCGGTCCGGCGACCTGGATCCGTCCATCCTGGTATTCCTGGCCCGCACCGGCTGGAACGCCGAGGACCTCGATTCGATGCTCAACCGCGAGTCCGGGCTCAAGGGCCTCGCCGGCAACAACGACATGCGCTCCGTGGTGGAGGCGGCCGAATCCGGTGATTCCCGCGCGGCCACCGCACTGGCGGTCACCTCCTACCGGTTGGCCAAGTACATCGGCGGCTACCACGTGGCGGTCGGCGGGGCCAAGGCGCTGGTGTTCACGGCCGGGATCGGCGAGAACTCGCACCAGTTCCGTTCCCTGGTGGGCGAGCGTCTGGGGGCGCTGGGCATAGAGCTCGACGCCGGCCTGAACAGTGAGCGGTCCAAGGAACCCCGGGTGATTTCCACCGAGGCGTCCGCCATCCCTGTGCTGGTGGTGCCCACGGACGAGGAGCGTGCCATCGCCGAGGCAACTGCCGCCGTCGTCGGGGAGTGAGCCTGCCGGAACCGCCGTCGTCGGGCGTTGAGCCTGCCTGAATCGCCGGTCCGGCCCTCAGGCGGGCCAGATGTCCTGCCAGGCGAGGCGTTCGGTGAACTCGGCCGCGGGGAGTGGGCGGCTGAAGTAGTAGCCCTGCCCGCTGACGCAGCCGGTGTTCCGCAGATGCTCGGCCTGCTCCGCGTTTTCGACGCCCTCCCACACGGCCTCGAGCCCGCAGGCCCGGATGAGCTGGAGGATGGCCGCGATCAGGGCGGGCTGCGCGGGATCGCTGCCGAGGGCGGTGAGCAGCGTCCGGTCCACCTTGACCCGGTCCACGGGCAGGCGCCTCAGGTAGCTGATGGACGAATACCCGGTGCCGAAGTCGTCGATCTCCAGGCCCACTCCGAGCTTCCGCAGGCTGGCAAGCGTGTACCGGTCGAGCTCGTTGCCCTTGATGATGTCGCTCTCCGTGAGCTCCAGCACCAGCAATGCCGGCTCGAGGTCTGCACCGGTGAGCGCGTCCCTGACGTCCTCGATGAACTCCAGCCGCTGCAGGTCCGCGGCCGAGACGTTGATACGCATGTCGAAGTTGTGGCGGCTGGTCCCCGGGGAGCTCCGCCAGCGCCGGAGCTGCTCCACGGAATTCTTGAGCACCCAGTTGCCGAGCTCCGAGATGAGGCCCGTCTCCTCGGCGATGGGGATGAATTCGTCCGGCATGATCAGGCCGCGCTTGGGGTGTTTCCAGCGGACCAGGGCCTCCACGCCCTCGATTTTTCCTGAGGCAAGCTCGATGACCGGCTGGTAGTACAGCACCAGCTGGTCGGTGGCGATCGCCTCGCGCAATTCCCCCACCAGCTGGTTGCGGAGCTGCCGGGCGTGCAGCATGGCCGGTTCGAATATCCGCAGCTTGTTGCGGGCGTCGGCCTTGGAGGCGTACATCGCGATGTCCGCCTCCATGAGCAGCTCCTCGGACGTCTCGCCGGGATCCGCAATCCGAAGCCCCAGGCTCGCACCGCAGCGGATGGTTTTGCCGTCCACCTCCAGGGTGCCGTTAAGCGAATCGAGTATCCGGTTTCCGACGGCGGCTGCCTTGGCCGGGGTCGTTGCCGGAAGCAGTACGGCAAACTCGTCGCCCCCCAGCCGGGCCACCATGTCGTCGTCGCGCACGCACGAACGGATTCGTTCGCCCACCGCGGCCAGCACCTGGTCGCCCATGGAGTGGCCGTATGAATCGTTGATGCTCTTGAAGGCGTCCAGGTCCAGCAGTACCAGCGCCGTCGGCAGCCCGCCGTCGGCCGCTTCAGCTTGGGCCGAGGTGACGGCGCTGACCAGCGCCGACCGGTTATAGAGTCCCGTCAGGGAATCGGTGAGCGCCATCTGCTGCAGCTCTTTGTGTGCCTCGTTGAGCATTTGCGTGCGCGTTTCCACGCGTTCCTCGAGCTCCTGGTAAATGATCTGCAGGTCCTCGGCGAGCAGGTTGGTGCCCATGATCACCGCGTCCAGCTCGTCCCTGGCCTCGGAAATTTCAATGCGCGAGTGGAGTTCCCCGGCCGCCAGGCGGACAATGCCGTCGAGCAGCTTCCCGAGCCGGGGATCGTCGTTAGAAAACATCGTCAAGGCGGCTCAACCAGTCGAGGGCGTCGTTTTCGGCAGTGAAATAGCGGGCCGGCACCGAGCTGAATTCGCCGCCCAGCAGAAAGTGCCCCAGCAGCCTGTCCACCGGGGTTTCGCCCAGGATCGCCCAGGCGGACACCGAAGGGATCGCCGCGTAGGCGGCCCGTGCGGCTCGGTTCACGGACTTCACTCCGGTCAGTTCAAGTACGACGGCGACCCTCCGGTCCCCGGCCAGCTCACCCAGGCGGCGGTACAGCTGGGCGGCCGCGGTCTCGTTCAGGTCGGCACCGCGGGGGAGCACCGCTTTGACCGCGAGGTCGGGCAGCACGGTGAAGGTGACGACTGGCGCGGGAGCAGGGCGCGTCGAGGACTCCGGCTGCAGCGGTGCGGCACCGGGAAACAGAGTAGCTTCTGGCATTTACCCCCCCTGGAGAAATTGCTGTTGCCGCCGCTCCGAAGGCTCCGCTGAGGCGATGAAACCACGGACGGTGGCGCTACGCTCCGGTGCAGCAGCTGTATCGAACAGCGTAGCGGCCTC
Organism: Arthrobacter sp. NPDC056493; assembly: GCF_042795115.1. NCBI lineage: Bacteria > Bacillati > Actinomycetota > Actinomycetes > Micrococcales > Micrococcaceae > Arthrobacter > Arthrobacter sp. NPDC056493. The sequence continues at coordinate 36,891 of NZ_JBHTSL010000046.1, forward strand.
GTCAAGCATCTGCAGTGATTCCGGTTCGTGTCCCTGTGCCATCAGGGCCCTGCCGAGGACGAAGGTGGCCTCCGCCGCTGTCTGGGTTGCGAGGATGGGGAACTTGCTCCGAAGCGGAGTCAGGAGGCTGATCGCCGTCTCCATGTCGCCGGTGAGGTAGTACCAATGGGCGCGGACCAGGGACATCTCCAAAATGTCCCGTTCGCTGCCGCCCACCACCTCGGTGGCGAGCTCCGCACGCTCGATGCAGCGCAGCGTTGCGGCGTCGCCCAGCTTGGCCTGCAGGCGCATTTCCGCGGAGGCACGGTTGAAGCGGGCCCACAGGTCGACGTCCTGCGAGGGGGAGAGTTTGCCCGCGGCCAGATCGTGGTAGTGGCCGCCCTCATTGACCCGGTTGCTGAGGAACGCGACATTGCCCATCACCCAGAAGGCCTTGCCGGCCGTGTCCTCGTCCACGTGGTCGGTGAGCAGCGATTCCAGGTCCAGGCACTCCTCCCAGGCGTCCTCGTGCCGGCCGCTTTCCGCGAGGGCGGCGATGAGGGCCTGCTGGGCCTGGATGTGCAGGTAGACGTTTTCAGAGTCTCCGGCCACGAGCCGGGCGGCGGTGGAGGCGGCATCAACCGCTTCGGGGAGCCTGCCCAGGCCCTGCAGCGAATGCGCCAGGAGAATGGCCGCCCGGGCGCCCAGATCGGGGGCGGATGCTGCCACGGGATGGGCGGCGAGTTCAACGGCGAGTTCCTGGCATTCCTGGATGGATCCCTGGTTCCGCAGGCATTCGGCCTGCAGCAGGACCATCGTCCACCAGCGCAGCTCGTCGCCGGCCTCCTGGGCCAGTTCGGCGGCGTGCCCGGCTTCGGCGTGGCAGGCGGCGTAGTCCCGCCGTTTCCAGCTTTCGCGCGCAGCCAACTCCGCGATCACGAAGGGTGACAAGTCGCGCTGCATCGGCATGCTCCCAATTATCCATAATCCTGCGCACGGTAGGCCGCTGAAGTGGGCTGAACTCCGCTTGTTACGGCAATTGCAAGACGCCGGCGGGAAAACATGGCAAATCCTGTGGAATTGACAGGAAATGACTTGACCAAACCTTGATCCAGTGACCGTATACTGTCGCCCGTAATGCGTAATTCGGCTCACGGCTACAAACGACGAAAGGGACAGCGGATGAAGAAACTTGCCGCAACACTTGTTATGACCGGCATCCTTGCAGTGGCAGGTTTCGCTGCTCCTGCCAACGCCGCCGCGAAGGACAAGGACACCACCACGTCCTCCACTTCGAAGAGCGACGTCAACTACGCCACCATTGGCTGGTGGCCCAACTAGAGGTTGGCAGTAGCTGGCCAGAATTACGGAAGCCGCTCCGGACCCACAGGTCCGGGGCGGTTTTCATTTGGGGTGGGACGGACGACGGCGGCCGGCTCGTTGCGCCCGTCGGCGGGCGACGGCGGTCAGTCGGTTTGGGGTGCGCGGGCTCAGTCGGTTGGGGGTGCGCCGGGTGCTTCGTCGCCGTCGGCCCCGTCGTCGTCCGTTTCATCGGCCCGGGGGCCGTCGACCGGAAGGTGCACGGAAACGGTTGTTCCTTCGCCCAGCACCGAGGACAGATCCAGCGAACCGCCGTGGCGCCGGATGATGTCGTGGGCAATGGCCAGGCCGAGTCCGCTGCCCGGGATGGCCGCGGAGGAGGCGTTGGACGCCCGGTAGAAACGGGTGAACACCTGCGCGATTTCCTGCTCCGGAATTCCGACGCCGGTGTCCATGACGTTGACGACGGCGAACGGGCTGCCGGCGTCGGAGGCCGCCGACATGAAACTGATGCTGATCCGGCCGCCTTTCGGGGTGAACTTGATGGCGTTTGCCACGATGTTGGTGAAGACCTGTTCCAACTGGGCCTCATCGGCCTGGACTTTCACGTCCTCGTGCGAATCGGCGCCGGTGATGGTGACATTCCGCGAATCGGCGAGCGGGCGCAGTGCAGCCACGACGATCCGCAGGACCTGGCCAAGCTCCACCTGCTTGAGGTTCAGGTTGCCGGCGGCGTCCTGCTGGGAGACCGTGAGCATGTCCTCGATCAGCCTCCGGAGGCGGTCCGAGTTCCGCGAGATGACGTCCATCATGGACAGGATGCCCGGGGGAACGGGGCCGCCCGCCCCGTCACGGATCATGTCGAGGTAGGCCGTAATGGAGGTGAGCGGCGTGCGGAGCTCGTGGTTGACCGTGGCCAGGAAGTCCGTTTTGGCCTTGTCCAGCTCGCGGAGCTGCTGCAGCACCTGCAGCTGCGCGCTGATGAGGTGGCCCTGGATGAGGGAGTGGGCCAGGTTGCCGGCGACGTGCTGGATGAGGGCGATCTCGGCCCTGGTCCAGTCGCGCGGCCCTTCCAGCTGCGCGATCCAGATGATCCCCAGCGCCGACTCGCCTTCTCCCACCGGCAAGGCGACTGACGCGCGGACGGAGGCCAAGCCTGACCACTCCAGTAAGCCTGCGGCCAAAGCAGCCGGCTGGTCCGTCCGGTGGTCCGGAACTGCCAGGGCCTCCGCGGCCGACCACAGCGACGTGGTCTGCTCCCGGGCCTCGTCCTCAAACGTTCCGAGCGTGTCCGGCAGCTTGGCGTGGCCGGGCAGGGACCACTGGGAACTGATCCGGGGCACCCGCGAATCCTGGAAGGTGGTGAACCAGACGTGGTCCACGCCCAGGGATTCGCCGAAGCCGCGGACCAGGTGTCCGGCCATCTGCTGGGGGCTGTTGGTGCCGCGGATGGCGGCAGAGACGTTGCGGAGGCTTTCGCGCAGGAATTCGGCTTCTGCCCGGATGCGGCGGCGTTCCCTCGCCCGGCCTATCAGGGTTTCGACCCGGCGCGTGAGTTCACGGGCGGGGGCGTCCCTGGAGATGTAATCGGCGATGCCCCAGGACTCAAGCCGGGCAAGATCGAAGTCGCCGCCGAGGTCCACCAGGAGCAGCACGGGCGTGCCTTCCCACCGGTAGCCGTCCGTCAGCACCGCATCAAGAAGTACGACGGCGGCCCGGTCGCCTTCCAGCTCCTGGGCGAGGGATCCGGCGTCGGGAGCTTTGCGGACGGTAAAACCCGCATGGGTGAGAACAGACGCCACGGCGTCGAGGCGGGCGGCATCGGTGAGCGCGACCACCGCCTCGCGAGGTGCGAAGGCGTACTCCGCCGGTGCCTGGACCATGTGCCCCCTGTGTTGCGAGTGCCTTTTGAGGCTACCGTGAATTTGGATTCACATTATCAGTAGGCGGGCCCGTGGCTGCGTCCCGGAGGGATGTACCTTGTTAGTTGTCCACATTTAGCCACTGCGGAGGTTTGATTTGAATTCCAACAGCACCGGACGGAACACGCTGTTCAACCTGGAATTGGACGCCGACGGCCTGCTGAGGCTGACCTGGGCCAGGGACTCCAGCATTACCGAGGGGGACGCCGAGGCTGCCATGGGGCAGGTCAACGCGCTGTGCGGCGACAACCGCCACCCCATGCTCGTGGACATGGCCACCACCGCTGATGTGAGCCGCGGAGCCCGTGCGGTGTTCGGCCGTCCCTGCCAGGCCTCACGGATCGCGCTGCTCGGTGCGTCACCGGTGGACCGTGTGATTGCCAACTTTTTCCTGGGTCTGAACAAGCTTCCATGCCCCACGAAGTTCTTCACGTCCGAGTCCGAGGCCCTCTCCTGGCTGGATGTCCACTAGCCCCGCAGCGGGCTTCTTGTTTTCAGCGCGCCTGGAGCACGGCGAAGTAGCCCGGGATCTGTTCCGGGCGGTCAACTGATGTGAGGGGCCGGGTTTCAATGGTCACCGGGCCGTCCTCCACCACATCCCAGCTGGCTTCGGGAAACGCCCGCCTGCGCTGCTCGGTGCCAAAACGGCCGGGCATGGGCAGTCCGCGGATTGCCTTCTCGAGTGGCTCAGGGATGGACTGCAGCGTGGCGCCGAGGTGGCTGACGTACTGGATGGGATTTCCGCGGAAGTCGGTCTCGGCCAGAAATACCCGGCCCCGGTTGCCCACGAGCGGGTGCAGCTGCGCGGCCAGGGCCGCCTGCGCAGGTCTCTTGAGTACATGCAGGACACCCCGGATAAAGACGTTGGCTTCACCGGTGAACCCGGCCGCGGCCAGGGCTGCGGTCACGGTGCGGGAGCCCGCGGGTGCCGTCATGTCGGCCGCCACGTAGGAGATCCGCTCGAGCCCGTTGGATTCGGCGGCTGCGCGGGCGACGGCGTTGGCTGACACGTCCACCCCCAAAACATGCGGAAAGTAGGCGGCAAGCGCGCGGCTGAAGACGCCGCTGCCGCATCCGACATCGACGATGGGAAGGCTGGGGTCCAGCTGCCGCGTCAGGTGCTCCAGGTAGGCCCGGAGTTCGTGATCGCTGCCTGAATCCCAGAGGACGTCGCCGCGCGCGCCGGTGGCACCGACCCTGCCCCAGTACTGGTCCCAGGCCACGCTGGGGTCCTTGGGCGCGTTGGAGGACAGCTTCACCAGTTTGGGAAGCAGCAGGTATTTCTTGAGCGCCGAGAGCATCATTCAAATATATGTTGCCTGTGACACGTCGCCGTTCAATGGTGCCGTCGAGCTGCCTGTCGACCCGTATTGCCAAAAATGGCCGCCCGGCGGATACTCGGGCGGCCATTTTAGGTAAATCGACGACGCAAGGACTCTACGGGGCTGCCAACTTCGGGGTCGGCGACGCAGAGGCTGCGCTGCCGGGAGCCGTAGTTGTGGGGGCCGGGGCCGCACCGGTGGGAGTCGGGGCCGGAACGGCGGGGTCCGCCGTCGTTCCCGTTCCGGGCGCCGGAGCCGCGGGATCCGCCGTCGTGCCTGGCGACGGCTCACCTGGCGACCGCCCACCAGGCGGCACGCCTGGCGACGGTGCACGTGGCGACTGAACACCCGGCGTCGGCTCCTTCGGACGGGATCCCGGGCCCGGGTCAGCACCGTCACTCGCCCCGGACGACGGCGAGGAACCCGGCGTTGGCGCGGTGCCGGTCCGGGGCCTGCCGCTGGGATCGGTCCGGACGATCTCCATGAGCCGTTCCTTGTAGGCGCTCAGCCGTCCCTCGATCTCGGAGAGGGGGACACCCTGCAGTGTGCGTCCGAACTCGGCGATCTCCTGCCACAGCGCGTTGAGCCGGGCCATGCCGTCCGAGCTGAGCGGCCCGTCCAGCGTGAGCACCAGCTGGCTGGCCAAGGCGTACGTCAGGCACCGGACGCAATTGTAGTTCGCGGCGGCCGAAAGGTTCTCGGGCACCACAACGTCGGCCTGGCCCACAATCAGCACCACCTGGAACCCGACTGCCACCGCCGCGCAGTCCGCGCAACTGGCGAATGCATAGGCCTCGTTGCGGGTGTCCACGGGTCCGTCCTCGGCCCACACCAGCGCGAACGCAACGTCGTAGGTGACGGATCCGTCCGTGGTGTTGACGGCAAGCGCCTGGGTGCCGTTCTCCTCCGGTGCCGGGGGCCTGCCGAACGGAAAGACCCATGATGGCGGCGTGCCGGCAGGTGCCGACGCCTGGCCCTGGCCTTGACCCGGGTCCGTTGGGTTCTGGTCCGGCTTGCCGGGCGTGGAAGCCGGTTGCGCTCCCTGCCTCGGCACGAGGACCATGCTGAGCTGCGGCTGCTCCCGGGTGGGCAGCGCCGTGCCGTCCGGCCAGAGTGCCACCGTCTGCCCCGTCCGGCCCTCCCTAAGAGCACCGTCGCCGCCAGCCAGGGCGGGCAGGACGGCGGCCGTGGCATCGGCGAGTGTCCCGCGTTCGTAGGGTTGCACCGGGCGGTAGGCGTCGGGCAGTGGCCACCAGGCCCAGGCCAGCCCGGCGGCGGCGGCGCCGGCCACCGCAATGGCGGTGACGCGCTGCATCGCCTTGCCCCGGGTCTTGGCCCAGAGCCCGGTGACGAGCTGCCGCGCCAGCCGGAGCAGCATGTAGGCGACGCCCACCACGGGAAGGACGACGGCGGCAATCGCCAGGAGGCGCACGGCGCCGTCGGCAAAGTTCCCCTCCGCGAGGCTGCCGGAGAGCAGGGCCTGCTGGTGCTGCAGGCTCGCCCACGCCGTGCCCAGGAGCCGCGGGAAGGAAACGACCATCAGCACAAGGCTGACCAGCAGCAGGGGAACAGTGACCAGGACCCAGACGGTAATCACGGCACGCGCCCACGGCTTGAGGGCCTGCGCCTCCGCTTCGGGCTTGCCCCAGCGCCACGGCAGGAGCCCGAGCAGTGTGGGGCGGATCCGCTGGAACAGGTCCGGCACCCCCGTGGCATCGGCCAGGATGTGGTAGCCGTCGAAACGGACCAGGGGAAGGAGCTGGCGCACCATCTGCAGAATCTGCGTGAGCACCACCAGGTGCAGCGCGTCGAAACCCGTGGCCCACCAGACACCCATCGTGGCGACGGCAACCATGGCGTTGAAGTACAGCCCGCCAATATCTGTGCGCAGCCTGCCTCCGCGCCCCAGCCGGTAGGAATCGGTAACGTCCGTGTAGAAGGCGGGCCAAACGAGGTAGAGTCCGGCACCCATCGCGCCTGGCGTGGCGCCGCCCCGGCGTGCTCCCGCCGCATGGCCGAATTCGTGGAAGCCGGCCGACAGGACTGTGACGGCGAAGATCAGCAGGAGGAGCCACGGGTTTGCGAAGGCATCGTGCGTGGCGGAGGCCAGGCCTTTGACCATCAGGACCCACCAGCACGAGGCGAGGAACCCCGCGGCCACAACTGCCACGATCAGCGGATTGAACAGCACGGCGAACGGAGCCGTCAGCTTCCGGGTGCGCTCGGGGTCCGTGACGGTGTACCGGAACCGCATGCCCAGCAGCGGATTCGACCTGCGCACGTCGGGCTGCGACCCGTCCGCCAGTTGAAGGAGGCCGAGCGGCAGTAACTGCCCCTCAATGAGCGTCCGGACATTGTCTGCGCTGATGAGCCGGCCGGAACGCGAGCTGGCCGTCTCGGCGATCTCATCGACATCCCGCACACCATCGATGGAGTCCAGGACCTGAAAAAGCAGCCCGGTGAGCTGGATGGTCTGGCCGTCGGCACGGCGAACCAGCGAGGGGGCCTCCCGGTAGCCGGACCCGTTGGCCTCGCCAATGAGCTGGATTCCGTCCGCCCGTACCGGAACCCGGCCTTGATTGGTGTCCGGGCTTATGACGACGGCGGCCCGGGTGCCTTGGGTGGGGAACGAGCCCGCCGACGTCGAGACTCCTGCCCGGCTTCCCGGTGAGGGCGCTACACCGGGTGCGGGTGTAGTGGAGACCGGCGGGCCGTCCACGCCGGACGGCCCGCTGTGTTTGGCGCTCATTCAGGTTCTACTGCTGCAGATCGGACTGCTGATCTGCCGATGCCGTGGCCTCGCCGTCGATGTCCTGCGTGATGATGGCGTCCTGCTGGGCAACGGCGAAGGCGTCGCTGTCGATCGAGCCGATGTTGGCCGCAACGGCGGCATCGATCGGCGCGGCGACGTTGGCGTTGGCGGCCACGGCGCCGTTGATCGGTGCGGCGATGTCGGCGTCGGCCGCAAGGTCCACGTTGACGTTGAGCAGGTCCCCGTCGAGGGCCGTGGACGGATCTACGGGAAGGGCGCCGACACCTGTGCCGTCCGGGAGGGTGGCGTCAGGCGTTCCGCCGTCAATGACGCCGGGACCGCTGCCCGCCGGTGTGCCTCCATCAGCGACATCAGCAGTGCCGGCGTCGAGAGTCCCGCCGTCCGCGCCCGTGCCCTGGGTGATGGTGCTGTCCTGCACGGAGTCTGCGGCGGCATCCGCGGTGATTCCCTGGTCGATGATGACGCCCTGGTCGGCGAGGGCCTGTGATTCCGAACCGAAGGACAGGACGTTTGCCGAGGCCGCGGCATCAATGGGGGCGGCGACGTTGGCGTTGGCGGCCACTGCGAGGTCGATCGGCGCGGCGGCACTGATGCCGAGGTCGAGGTCGGCGTTGAGGTCGAGTACGGACGCGACTTCCTTGTCCGGCAGGGCGGTGCCTGCCTGCGCATCCAGTTCGTCGTCGGAAAGCGGGGTCAATCCCTGTTCATTGCTCACGCCAGGCTCCAGTTCCGGCGTCGGATTCCCAGCCCCCAGCGGACAGGTGCACCGAGCCCGTATGCCCGTCAATAGTAAGCAGGATTACTATTTTCTGAAAACACCCGCCCGAAGGAGCGAATTCCCGCCATCAATGCTCCGGGCCGGAGATGCCCACGTGCTCGCCGCCGTCGCCGAGGGCCCTCCATGCGCGCCGGTTTGCCAAAAATGGCCGCCTGCGCGGGCTCGCAGG
>NZ_JBHTSL010000047.1:0-28077 GCF_042795115.1 Arthrobacter sp. NPDC056493
GCTGCTACGTCGGCGGTGGGAACGGTGGTGTCTGTTCCTGTCGCGGCGGTGCCGCCGAGGTTGACGTCTGCGGCGGCTGTCACGTTGGCTGCCGGGGCAGCCGGGGCGGTGCCGGTGCCCGCCGTCGTGTTGCCGAGGTTCGCGTCGACTACGGCTGCTACGTCGGCGGTGGGAACGGTGGTGTCTGTTCCTGTCGCGGCGGTGTTGCCGAGGTTGACGTCTGCGGCGGCTGTCACGTTGGCTGCCGGAGCAGCCGGGGCGGTGCCGGTGCCCGCCGTCGTGTTGCCGAGGTTCGCGTCGACTACGGCTGCTACGTCGGCGGTGGGAACGGCGGTGTCTGTTCCTGTCGCGGCGGTGTTGCCGAGGTTGACGTCTGCGGCGGCTGTCACGTTGGCTGCCGGAGCAGCCGGAACGGTACCAGTCGTCGTGTTGCCGAGGTTCGCGTCGACCGCGGCCGTGGCGTCAGCCGCAGGGGCAGCCGTTCCGGTCCCCGTGCCCCCGAGGTTTACGTCGACCAGGGCAGTCGCACCCGGTGCCACGCTGGCGGTGCCGCCGTTCGAGGTACCGCTGGTGAGGTTGAGGTCGGCATTGACGCTGACCGAGGAAGAATTCGACGGCGCTGGGCCACCCAGCAGACCCAGCGACGTCGAAGCATTTAGGTCCGCCGAAGCGGTTTCGGGCGCGATGTTGACCGCGCCCGCGGCAGTGGTATCCGCGCTCGCCGCGGTTGCGCCGAGGGCAAGTAAACCTCCGGCAAAGAGGGTGCCTAATAGGCCCCTGCGAATTGTCTGGTGCATTGTGATGTCTCCTGAAAAGTTGTTGTCAGGTGCTCATGGCAGCCTGAGTGGCCGTGTGTCTGCCGCAGAGAGGCAGAAGGGGCCCAACTAGTCAGGAGAGGAGCCGGGGTCGATGGCCACCGGCGAAGGAACATGCTGAAGGGGTCCGCTGGCAGGGACAAAACCCATGAGCGGCAGGTATTCAAAGGGGCTGTTCAGCCAGGCGGCCGAAGCGGAAGGGCCGCCTGAGGTGGTGCCGCTTCCCGAGCCTGAGGCCGGGGCCGGGAGCAGTGCCTCCGGCGTCGGCGCGTTGTCTCCACCCGAGGGTGAGTCCCCGCCGGCAGGAACCTTTGGGGCAGACCCCGTGGGGTGAACTGCAGCCGCTTTCGGCGCAACGGCGTGGGCGAAGTGAGCAGGCAAACCGATGGCCGGTTGGACAGGCGCCGCGGACACCGCAGGGGGCCCGGCGACAATGCCAAGCGGCGCCCCTGGAGTCGCAGAACTTTGACCTGTGACGGCGGGGTCAACTGCGGCTAGCCGTTCTGGAACCGCCACAATGCCCGCTACGACATCAGCGACGGGCGTAACGATCGGTGCCGTGAGAGGAGGTGCCTGGGCGAGCACATCGGTGACCGGCTCAAGGGGAAGCTCGACAGGCAGAGCGTCGGCCACCGGGCTCACGGCGTCAGTTACTGGTTTCACGACTTCGGCTACGGGCGTTAGGACCTCGGCCACCGGCGTCGCGATAGCTTGTGCCGTGTCCGTCAGCGCTCCATCAGCAGCGGAGGCAACGGGATCCGTAACTCCTGCCACGGTGCCATCCGGAAGCGCCCCGCCAAACGGTAGTCCGCCGAGAGCGGCGTCAACGGGCTCCACAATGTCCGCCGCAACCGGGGCAACGACGGCCCCCAGTGTTGGCGCCACTGGCGTGGAAGGAGCGGGAGCCATGGGTGGAGGCGCAACGGCCGGCGGCTGTGCGGCCGGCGCAGGCGCAACCGTCGCCGGCGGTGGTGCCGGGATGGCAGCCGGATCGATGGCTGGAAGTGGCAGGGGTGCTGCGGCTGGCGTGGGCTGGGCAGCGGCGCGGGCTTCGTGTGCCTTGGAGGAGACCAGTTCGCCAACGCGTCCCGCCACGCTGTCCGCACCGCCTTTGAGGGACGAGACAGCGGCGGAAATACTCCCGCCAAGCGAGTCAGATCGGTGTGAATCAGCGTCGGCGGCCGGGGCCGAGACGGCCAGCCAGGCAACAGCAGCGGCACCGGCCAACAGAACCGGGCGCAAAGGGCGCAGCGCAGACCACGACAAATACGCAATGGTCATGCTTAACACCCCCCAGCCCACCGAATGAATCGACGATCGACTACAGCCTAAGCCTGCCCCAAAGTGAGAGTCCAGACCCGGGAGTGTAATTCTTTCGATTCGACGAAGGCTGGATGGGCTGCTCAGTGAGCGTCGTTGGGATACGCGACACCGAGTTGGGCACGCACGCCGTCGAAGAGCCGCATCGTGTTGAGCGAGTCCTCAAGGGGCATGACCGGGCTCTCGGTCAGGCCCTGCTGGACGCACCGCGTCACCTCGCGAAGCTCGTATGTGTAGCCCCGCCCCCTCACCTCGAAGTGTTCCGTCCGCGGTGCTTCCTGACCGATCCCCACTACCAACTTCTTAGGGTTGTTGATCGAGCCGAGCGTTTGCAGGTACCCAAGGCTTCCGGCAACCGTCGCCGTGCGGGGGCCATGGGCGAGCAGGGACGAGGTGAGCTGTGCCTGCGCGCCGTGGTGGTAACCCAGGGTGAGCGCATTCTGGGCGTCCACGCCGTCGTCGTTCAAAGTCCCCATAGCACTGACCGTCTGCGGGAAGCCCAAGGTGCCGAGGGCCCACAACAGCGGATAGATGGTGATGTCGAGAAGTGCGCCCCCGCCGTCCTGGACAGCCCAGAGTCTGGCCGTGGGGGAGTAGGGGGCCGGGAATCCAAGGTCCGCCGTGACCCACTGGACGGTTCCGAGTTCGCCGGAATGTGCGATTTCGAAGGCCCTCTGCATGCTGGGCAGGAAGCGGCTCCACACGGCTTCCATCAGGAACAGCTTCTTTTCGCGGGCTACGTCGATCAGCTCAGCAGCTTCGCGGGCGTTGATGGTGAACGCCTTTTCGCAGAGCACATGCTTGCCTGCCCGGAGTGCAGCCAGCACCACCCGGTGGTGCTGCGCGTGGGGCGTGGCCACGTAGACCACGTCCACCGAGTCGTCGGCGAGAAGCCGCTCATAGCCCTGCTGTCCGCCGTCGTCCCCGTAGGCCACGGCAAAGCCGAAGTCACTGGCAAACGCGTCCGCGGTGTGCTGGGCGCGGGAGCTGACGGCGTACAGCTCTGCATCCTCCAGAAGTGCCAGGTCCCGCGACACCAGCGAGGCGATCCGGCCGGTGGCGATAACACCCCACCGCAGCCTGCGGCCCGTGGCGGCAAGCGGATCCTGGTTGGACTGGCTGAAGAGCCAGGGCTTGGCGATCGGTGACGTCATGACGCCATCCTCTCACCCGGGTGAGGAAGCGTTGGGTCAAAACGTGCGGGAGGTGAGGAAGCGTTGGGTCAAAACGTGCGGGAAGTGAGGAAGCGTTGGGTCAAAACACGCGAAAGGTGCGGGAGGGTTTACGCCCTGCCCGCACCTTGCGCGCAAAACTACACCGCCGCCGGCTCCGCAGCTCGGCCGCGGACGGGTTCCTCCGTGAGCTTGCCCTGCTGCAGGCGGAACCTGCGGTCCGTCTTGTTGGCGAGCGTGCGGTCGTGCGTGACCACGAGGATCGTGGTGTTGTGGTCGCGGCTGAGGGAGCTGAGCAGTTCGATGATGTGCTCGCCCGTCTGCTCATCGAGGTTACCCGTGGGCTCGTCGGCGAGGATCAGCTTGGGTTCGTTGGCGAGGGCCCGGGCGATGGCCACGCGCTGCTGCTCGCCGCCGGATAGCCGGTTGATGCGGCGGCCGTGCTTGTCCGGATCGAGCTGCACCTGCTCCAGCAGCTCCCGTGCCCGCTCGGTCCGGACGGACTTCCGCACCCCGGCGAACTCCATGGGCAGCATGACGTTGTCCAGCGCGGAGAGGTTGGGAACCAGGTTGAACTGCTGGAACACGAAACCGATGTCCCGGCGCCGGTATTCGGTCAGTTTGCCGTCCGGCATGCCGGCCAGGCTCACGCCGTTGACGACGACGTCTCCGCTGGTGGGCTTGTCCAGCGCACCCAGGAGGGAGAGCAGTGTGCTTTTGCCGCTGCCGCTCTTGCCCACGATGGACGCCAGCGTGCCCTGCTCCAGCTCGAAGCTGACGCCGTTGACCGGCTTGATGGTGCGGTCGCCGGACTTGAACGTGCGGACCAGATCCTTGACTTCAATCATGGCTATTCTCCTCGGAGGACTTCGATGGGGCGGATGCGGGCGGTGAGCAGGGCCGGAACCAGCGCGCCGATGATGGCGACGCCGAAGACTGCCGCGATGCCGGCGGCAAGGATTTCGGGGGACACGCTGGCGGTGACGGAGGTCAGCAGCTGGGAGGCGCCGCCGAAAGGTCCGCCCTGGCCGCCTGGGAATCCGCCGGCCGCGCCGGCCAACCCGCCGCCGCGCCCGGTGGGGGCCGCCGTCGTGCTTGTGCTGGAGCTGACCAGGGCGGAGGCGATGCCGCCACTGGCGAAGGAGGCGATGATGGCGCCCACCACGCTGCCGAGGGCCACCAGTACCAGGGCTTCGAGCACGAACTGCAGGCCGATGGTGCGGTTGCGTGCCCCGATGGCCTTGAGGACACCGATTTCGCGGCGGCGCTCGCGGACCAGCATGACCATGATCAGCAGGATGATCAGCCCTGCGGTGCCAAGTGCCGCGATGAACGCCACCATGGAGATGTTCTTGACGCTGTCCAGCGAGGTGACGGCGGTTTCGAGGTTGCGCTGGCCCTGGGTGACGTCGGCCTTGTCGGTGCCGAGCGCGTTCTGCAGGGCCGTCTTGGCGGCGTCGACGTGCTCCATGCTGTCCACCGTGACAATCATCGTGGACAGCTCGCCGGGCAGATCGGCCAGGGTCTGGGCGGTGGGGAGCGTGACGTAGAGGGCGTTGTTGCCGAAGGCCGTGCCGGCGTCGAACAGGCCGGCGACGGTGAAGGTCTTGCTGTTGATGGTGAAGGTGGAGCCCACCTTGAGGTTGTTCTTTTCGGCGAGAGTGGTGCCCAGCAGCGCCTTGGCGGACTCGGCCGTGTAGTCACCCAGTCCGGTGCCCGAGGTCAGTTCCAGTGCCTTGCCGGTGCTGTCCACTTCTGCGCCCGTGCCGGTGGCCGTGATGGGAAGGGACCGGGCAAGCTGTGTGGTCCCCGTGGTGCCGGTATTTCCGGTCGTCCCGGTTGCGCCCGTGGTGCCGGAGCTGTCCTGGTTGCGCGCGCCGAGCGTTCCGGCGTCGACTGCCGCGGTGAGGCTGGTGGTCAGGGTGGTGGTGGTTTGGCCGCCGGGGCCGCCCTGCCCGCCGCCGGGACCTGCCTGGGTGCCGGCTGCCGCCTGCGCCGCGGCTTCGGCCGCGTTGCGGAGCCGCAGCGCTTTGGTTCCGACGACGGCGGTCACGTTCGGGACGTCCGCCGCGGTCGCTGCCTGCTCGGCGGTGAGCGGCTCGCCGCCGCCTTCGAAGCCCTGGCCGCCCGCCGGGTTCACGGTCAGCACGGTCCCCACCGAAGCGTTCAGCTCCTGGACTTTGGCGCCGACGGCCTGGTTCGCCACCAGCATGGCCAAAGCCAGTCCGATGGCGACCGCCAGCACGGCCACAACCGCCGCTGTTCGGACCTTGTTTCTAAACGCATTGCCTACACTTCGGGCGAGGACGCTCACTGCACTCCTACGTACTGTGCCCTCCTGACTGTCGGGCTCTTGGCTTCAGAATTTCCCGGACTGCTGTGCGCAGAGGCAGCCGAACCTATGCGTGGGCTGTGAGCATCGGTCCGTGGCGGGGTCTTGACAGCGGCTCGACGTTGGAAGACATAATGGTTCGGCAGCTGAGAAAACGCTTTCCCGCATTGTCCGGAACGATGAGGGCCTTTCCGCTGCAGCAGCAATTCCCGCTAGTGTCCCGCCCATCCTCACCAAGGCATGTGCGCTATTTGGCATGCCGGAAAACAGGCCAATGAAGTCCAATACATCAGACGCTAAACATCTGCTTTTCAGCCGCAACGCCGCGGCCGCCACCCTGGCGCTGGCGGTTCTGGCGGCGGCAGCCTCCGCCGCCGTCGCGGACCCCGTGAACACCACGGGCGGCGGGAAAATCTCGGTGAACGACGTCGCGCCCACAGGCTGGGCGTCCACCGGGACGGGAACCACCGGCGGGGCGGGAGCGAGCCCGGAAAACACCTACGTTGTCGGCAGCCTGACAGAACTGAATGCGGCCACGGCCAACCACGGCGAACCGGCTGCACCGAAGCTCATCTACATCCGCGGCACCATCAACGGCAACGAATCGCCGGATGGCCGCCTCCTGGGGGAACAGGACTACGCGCCGGGCTATGACATCACCAGGTACATGTCCTGTTTCCTGGACAATGGCCGCACCTGGAGCGACCAGGCATTCGACTACTGCAAGAAAATGCGGCAGTTGCGCCAACAGGGCAGCAACGCCATGAAGCGCCAGATCGAGGTAAACCTGCCGAGCAACACCACGCTGCTGGGGCTTGGAGCTGACGCAGGACTTGTGGGCGCCAACGTTGTGCTGCACCAGGCCAGCAACGTGGTGGTCCGCAACCTCAGCATCGAATCGCCAGTGGATTGGTTCACCTCGTGGTCGCCGGACGACGGCGACGGCGCGTGGAACGCCCGCTTCGACGCATTCTCGGGGGTCACCTCCGACCATATCTGGATCGATCACGTGCTGCTCAGCGACGGCCGCTTCCCTGACAGTGAGGCGCCGCGCGATTTCAAGAACGAGCCCGTGATCCGGCACGACGGCCTGCTGGACCTGAAGGACGGCACCGACTTTGTCACCGTCTCCAACAGCCAACTCCGCGACCACGACAAGACCAGTCTGCTCGGTTCCGGGGATGAACACGTCGACAAGGACGGTGGCAAACTCCGTGTGAGTTATATCTCCAACCTCTTCCAGAACACTCAGCAGCGCGGTCCCCGGGTTCGGTTCGGCCAGGTCCACGTGGTGAACAACTACTTCGTGGGCAGCACGGTCGATCCGGATTACCCCATGGTCAGCGAAGCCCAGGGTGGCAGCAGCTACTTCATCGGCGCCGGCTACGAATCCTCCATCTACTCCGAATACAACGCCTTCGATTACAGCGGGCCGGGCGCAGACGAGTCGGTCACGGTCAGCAGCTACAACGGGCACAGGTTCAGCGACCACGGGTCCTGGTTCAACGGCAAGGACGCAGACCTGGCCGCCGTAGCCCGGGCTTCATTCGAAATCCACAAGGCGGACGCCATCGCCGCTGCCACGGCGTCCGGAACAACCGCTCCCGACTGGACCCAGCGGGAGTTCACCTCCGACGCCGGGTGGAACCCCGCCGTCGAATACGGCTACCACGCGCTGAAATCCGCGCCGGCGGTGCGCAACGCCGTGCTCAACTTCTCGGGGCCCGGCGTTCTGGACGTCGAGGCGGGGCGCTAAAGCCCCGGGGGCCGTCCGGCAACGGAAGAGCCCCGGCCCTCCCGGGTGAACTGGTCACTTGCGGGGGAGCCGGGGCTCTGTGGCGTCTGCGGTGTTACTTGGTGATCGGTCCGAGAACCGGATCGCCTTCGTAAGCCGTCTTGACGTTGGCCTTGGTCACGATGACCGGCTCCAGCAGGTAGGCGGGAACGGTCTTGACCTTGTTGTTGTAGGACTTGTCGTCGTTGATTTCAGGCTTCTTGCCGGCCTGGATGTCCTGGACCATGACGATCGCGTGCTCAACGAGCTTGCGGGTGTCCTTGTTGATGGTGGAGTACTGCTCGCCGGCCATGATGGACTTGACCGATTCAACCTCGGAGTCCTGCCCGGTAACCACGGGAAGCGGTTTGCCGGCACCCTTCACCGACGTCAGCACCGCACGGGCCAGGGTGTCGTTGGGGGAGAGGACACCATCGATCGAGGCGCTGGTGTAGGTGCCTGCGAGCAGGGTATCCATGCGTTTCTGGGCGTTCTCTGCCTTCCAGCCCTGGGTCACAGCCTGCTCGAAGGACTTCTGGCCGGAGAGCACCTTGAGGGTGCCGTCGTCGATCTTCGGCTGCAGTACGCTCATGGCGCCGTCGAAGAACACCTTGGCGTTGGCGTCGTCGGGGGAGCCGGCGAAGAGTTCGACGTTGTACGGACCCTGCGGCTTCTTGGCCTGCATGCCTTCCAGCAGTGCCTTGCCCTGCAGCACACCCACCTTGAAGTTGTCGTAGGCCACGTAGTAGTCCACGTTCGGCGTGTTCAGCAGCAACCGGTCGTAGGCGATGATGGTGGCGCCGGCGTCCTTGGCCTGCTTCAGCTGGGTGCCGAGCTGTGCGCCGTCGATCGCGCCGACGACGATGACCTTGTCACCCTTGGTGATCATGGCACTGATCTGGTTCTGCTGCTCGGAGACGCCGCCGTTGGCGAACTGGACGTCCGGCTTGAATCCTGCCTGGGTGAGGCCGTCATTGAACAGCTTCTCGGCCAGGACCCAGTTCTCGCTGGTCTTCTGCGGAAGGGCGACGCCGATGGCGGAGTCCTTGGGGAATGCCTCGCCGCCGGAGCTTCCGCCGCTCGTTGTGCCGCTGTCTGAACGGCCGCAGGCTGTCAGCGCCAGTGCCGCAATGGCAGCGATTGCTGCCGCCTTTCCTGCCTTACCAATCATTCGCATTTGCTCGGTTCACTTTCTATAGGGGTGGGAAATGCATCCGGGGAGCGGGCGGTGCTCAGGCTTCCCGGGAGATGGTTTCCTTGGTGGAGGTCACTTCGTCGGGCTGGTTGGGGGCGCCGCCGCTGGGGCGGTTGAAGCCCTGGGTCAGCAGGCCGATGATGGAGCGTTTGCCCTGGCTCTTGTTGTAGACGTCGAAGGCGACGGCGACCAGCAGGACCAGGCCCTTGATGATCTGGGTGAGGTCGGCGCCGACGCCCAGGAGCTGGAGGCCGTTGTTGAGGACGGCCATGACCAGGCCACCGACGATCGAGCCGATCACGGTTCCGACGCCGCCGGTCACCGCTGCGCCGCCGATGAACACAGCTGCGATGGCATCAAGTTCCCAGCCCACGCCGTCGAACGGGCCGGACGCGGTGGAGCGGCCGACGAAGATCATGCCGGCGAGGCCGGCCAGGATGGACATGTTCATCATCACCAGGAAGTTGACCTTCTTGGACTGGACGCCGGAAAGTTCGGCCGCGTGGCGGTTGCCGCCCACGGCGTATATGTGGCGGCCGACGACGGTCTTCGCGGAGATGAAGCCGTAGATGAGCACCAGGACAGCCAGGATCAGGCCGGGGATGGGGAAGGACGTGCCCGGGCGGCCGGTGGCGAACAGGTATGTCGCGTAAAGGATGGCGCCGCAGACCAGCACCAGCTTGGTGATCATCACCCAGCCTTCGGGGACTTCGGCGCCGAGGGCCTTGGCGGTGCGGCGGGACCGGAGTTCGCTGAAGATCACAAACGCGACCGCCAGCAGGCCGAGCAGCAGGGTCAGGTTGTTGTAGCCGGTGCTGGGCCCGACCTCGGGCAGGTAGCCCGATCCGATGTACTGGAAGTCCGCCGGGACAGGGATGGTGTTGGACTTGCCGACGAACTGGTTGAAGCCGCGGAACAGGAGCATGCCGGCCAGCGTCACGATGAACGCGGGGATGCCCACATACGCAGTCCAGAACCCTTGCCAGGCTCCGATCAGGGCACCCAGGACGAGGCCAAGCAGAATGCCGGCGTACCAGGGAACGTTCCAGTCCTGCATGATGAGGGCCACCGTGACGCCAACGAACGCCGCCACGGACCCGACCGACAGGTCGATGTGGCCGGCGATGATCACGAGCACCATGCCGATGGCCAGGATCAGGATGTAGGAGTTGCCGTTGAAGAGGTTGATCACGTTTCCGGGCGTCAGCGTGCGGCCCGACGTGGCGAATTGGAAGAAGATGATCAGGGCAACCAGGGCGAAGATCATGCCAAATTGGCGGGTGTTGCCGCCAAACAGCTTCTTGAGCGCGTTCATTTTGTCAGTCCTTGTTCTGGAAGGTTCTGGAGGGTTCCAGAGGGTCAGGCGGTTTTTCGGGCGGAAGTCATGAGTTTCATCAGGCTTTCCTGGCTGGCGTCGTCCTTGTCCAGGACGCCCGTGATGGCGCCTTCGAAGATGGTGTAGATCCGGTCGGAGAGGCCCAGCAGTTCGGGGAGTTCGGAGGAGATTACGATGACGCCCTTGCCCTGGTTGGCCAGCTGCTGGATGATCCCGTAGATCTCGTACTTGGCACCGACGTCAATGCCGCGGGTGGGCTCGTCCAGGATCAGCAGGTCCGGGTCCGTGAACATCCACTTCGCCAGGACCACCTTCTGCTGGTTCCCGCCGGACAGTTTGGCCACGCCCTCCTCCACGGACGGCGTCTTGGTGCGCAGCGACTTGCGGTACTGCTCGGCTACCGTGAATTCCTTGTTGGCATCCACCACGAAGTGCTTGCTGATCTTGTGCAGCGCCGCCGAGACTGTGGTGGTCTTGATGTCATCCAGCAGGTTCAGGCCCAGGGACTTGCGGTCCTCGGTGACGTAGCCAAGGCCGGCATCGATGGCCTGCTTGACGCTCTTGAGGTGGAGTTCCTTGCCGTTCTTGTAGAGCTGGCCGCTGATGAAGCGGCCGTAGGAACGGCCGAACACCGACCGTGCAAGTTCGGTGCGGCCGGCGCCCATGAGCCCGGCGAAGCCGACGATCTCGCCGCGGCGGACGAAGAAGTTGGAGCCCTTGCAGACCAGGCGGTCCTGGACCTGCGGGTGGCCCACCGTCCAGCCCTTGACCTCGAACAGGACCTCCCCGATCTTGGGCTCGTGGTCCGGGAAGCGCGATTCCAGGGTGCGTCCCACCATGCCCTTGATGATCCGGTCCTCGTCGACGCCGTCGGCCTTCACGTTGAGCGTCTCGATGGACTTGCCGTCGCGGATGATGGTGATTTCGTCCGCGATCTGTTCGATCTCGTTGAGCTTGTGGGAAATGATGATGGACGTGATGCCTTTGCCCTTCAGGCCGAGGATCAGGTCCAGCAGGTGCTGGGAGTCAGATTCGTTCAGGGCTGCCGTGGGCTCGTCCAGGATGAGGAGTTTGACGGACTTGTTGAGCGCCTTGGCGATTTCCACCAGCTGCTGCTTGCCGACGCCGATTTCCTTGACCGGGGTGTCCGGATCCTCCCGCAGGCCTACCCTGGCAAGCAGTTCGCGGGAGCGGGTGCGGGCATCGGCCCAGTCGATCACCCCGCGCTTGACCGGTTCGTTGCCGAGGAAGATGTTCTCCGTAATGGAAAGCTCCGGGATGAGCGCCAGCTCCTGGTGGATGATCACGATGCCTGCGTGCTCGCTGGCCCGGATGTCCTTGAACTGCTGCACCTCGTTCTGGTACACGATGTCGCCGGTGTAACTGCCGAAGGGGTACACGCCGGAGAGCACCTTCATGAGGGTGGATTTCCCGGCGCCGTTCTCCCCGCAGATCGCGTGGATTTCCCCGGCCTTCACCACCAGGCTCACATCGGACAAGGCTTTAACGCCCGGGAATTCCTTGGTGATGGAGCGCATCTCCAGGAGAATCGGCTCGCTCTGCGTGTTGAGGGACGTCATTTGCCCTTACGCCTCCAATGCATTGACTTCGTTGTCTTCCCTGCAAACCACAGGGCCGTCTGATGAAAAAAGTAGATGGAGCAGGCCATTGTCGTCAAGTCTTTAACGCAACGGCGGTATAACGAAACGCTACGTGCGCCGGATTCCGGCGTGCTGGAAGACCAGTGACGCGGCGCCCAGAGCCTCCGCGCGGTCATTCAGGGAGGACATGGTCAGGGTGGTGGTTTCGCCGATGACCGGCACGGCGTGGCGGACCAGTCCGCGCCGGATGGGGTCCAGCAGGATGTCGCCCAGTCCCGCCAGCGGGCCGCCCACGACGATGACCTCGGGGTTGATCAGGTTGGCCACGTTCCCCAGCGCACGGCCCACGGCCAGGCCTGCGTCGTCCACGACTCGCAAGGTGGCGGCATCCCTCGCGAGTGCCTTGCGGACGATGTCCTCGGGCGTGAGCGGACGCTCCTCGCCCCGGCTGAGCAGTTCGATCATGGTGGTGGTGGAGGCGATGGTCTCCAGGCACCCCCTGTTGCCGCAGCGGCAGATCAGGCCGTGCTCGTGGATGGTCGCGTGGCCGATTTCGCCGGTGATCCCGACATTGCCGTAGTACGGGTTGCCGTTGAGGATCAGGCCCGCGCCAATGCCGGATCCGATCTTCATGAACAAGAGGTTGCTGATGCCGCTGTGCGGTCCCCAGGTCACCTCGGACAGGGCGCCAAGATTCGAGTCATTGTCTATGAATATGGGGAATTGGAACGCATCTTCGAGGCGTTCCTGGATGTCGATGCCCACCCACTCGGGCAGGATCGCCCCCTGTGCCACGGTGCTGGTCCTGCGGTCGATCGGGCCGGGGATTCCGACGCCGGCACCCACCACGGCGGTGCGTTCCACCCCGCTGTCCGCCAGCAGTTTGTCGAGCAGTGCGACGGCCGCCTGGATCCCCTGTTCCGCCTGGTGGCCGAGGGGCAGGAGCACCGATTCCTCGGCGATGATGTGGTAGCTGAGCGAGGCGAGAACCACCCTCAGGTGCCGCCGGCCGAAGTCGATGCCCACCGCCACGGCGCCGTTGCTGTTGAGCCGGACGTTGAGTGCGCGCCGCCCGGAACTCGTGGTCGGCTCGGTGGAGGCCAGGCCCGAATCCTGCATGATTTTGACGATGTTGGACACCGTCGCGGTGGAAAGTCCCGTCTGCCGCGCCAGCTCCGCCTGGGTCGACGGGCCGTTGAGCAGGCACTCGATGATCCGCTGCTGGTTCAGGTGCCGGAGGGCGGATTGCGACCCGGGGTTTTTGGTTCGGCTCCTCGTTGAGCGCGATGGTGAGGGCATGGAATGAACATTGCACCATCCGCAGCCTTGTAGTCAAGAAGTTAACGCAATGGCCCGGCATGCGGCAGGAACCGGATGCCGGGCAATCCGTCCCACAGGGAGTCCGGGACGGTGCAAATGGACCGTATCGGCGGCTCCCGCCGCGGATACGCTGAAGGAAACGGCGTCCGGTGTTGGCGGGGCGTCCACGACGACTTGAGGTGATCACGGTGAAGCTGGCGCTGATGCAGGCGAACTCCAGTGTTTTGGACATCGAACGGAACTGCGCAGCCATCGACTGGGCAGCCCGGACGGCCGCGGAAGCGGGTGCCGCGGTGCTCCTGACCCCCGAGCTTTACGCCGTGGGCTATGCACCGCTGCGGGTCAGGGCGGAACTGGACCCCGGAACACTGCCCGGCATCCGGCGTGCCCTCGCCGGCATCGCTGCCACACACCGGATCGCCCTGGTCTACAGCCTGCCCGCCGTCACGGCGGAGGGGGAGTGGCAGATCACGGCGACGGTATTGGACAGCCGCGGGGGCGAACTGCTGAGTTACGCCAAGGTCCACCTCTTTGGCCCGGAGGAGCGCAAGGCGTTCAGCCCCGCGGAAGCAGCCCCCGCCGTCGTCGATCTGGGCGGCATCAAGACCTCGCTGGCCATCTGCTACGACGTGGAGTTCCCGGAGACGGCACGCGCGGCCGCCGCAGCCGGGGCCGACCTGCTCCTGGTTCCCACGGCCCTGGCCCACGGCTTCGAGTCCGTTCCCCAGGTCCTGCTGCGCGCCCGCGCGCTGGAGAGCCAGCTGACGGTGGCCTACGCCAACCATTCCGGGGAGGAGGACGGCTGCACCTTCCTGGGCGGAAGCGTCATTGCCGGTCCCGACGGCGAACTGCTGGCCGCGGCCGGCCCCGGCCCGGAATTGCTGTATGCCGAGGTCAGCGCCGAGGCTGCCCGCCAGGCGCGGGACGCCGTGCCTTACCTGCGCGAACGGCGGCCCGCTGTTTACCGTGCGTGGGACGAGGCAGCCGGCGCCGGAAAGCTTTCATAGCGCAAGCCTTCACAGGGCTAGGCCTTCACAGAGCTACGTGCCGGCCTGCAGTTGGTCCACGTACTGCAGAGCAATCCAGAGTTCGGCCCGCACCTGCGCCTGGTTCAGATCTGTGTCCAACAGCTCGGCCACCGCGTTGATCTGGCGCCGGACGCTGTTGCGGTGCAGGCCCAGCGCCTTGGCGGTGGCATCCCAGTTGCCGTTCTCGCCGAGCCACGCCCTGAGTACGGACAGGTGTGCTGTCCGGCGGTCGCTGTCCTGGTTGAGCACCGGCTCCAGCAGCCGGCCGGCCAGCAGGGTCCCGGCTTCTTGGCCCAGCAGCCCGGCGACCGTCCACGTCACTTCACCCGCCCGGGCGCTCTTGCCCGTGGTCTGGACGCGCTGCCGAAGCGCCGTCACCCGCTGGTAGGCGCTGCTCAGGTCCGTGAGCTCGCTGGGGTCCCCGATCACCAGCAGCCATCCCAGCTTCTCGACTTCGGCCAGCAGTGAGTCGTCCACCCTGAGCCGGGTGATCGCGGCGAAGCCGTAGTCCGTGAGCTCCACGAGCTGGGTGTCGAACAGGCGGCGCCACTGCAGCAGCTCCCGGACAGGGCTCTCGCCGGCACGTCCGGCGGCCTGCTCCGCCCGGATGCCCTGCACAACGCGGAGTGGGCCGGAGCGGGTGGACGACGTGCTCTGGGCCAGCAGGTCCCTGAGCCCGTTGATGTGCCGTGCCCCGCCGGCGGTCAGGCTGTCCGGGTGCAGCAGCAACGACGTTGCCAGTTGGCTCGGCGCCAGCGACCCGCTGGTCCGTTGCCGGACCAGGAGCTCCAGCAGGCCGACGGCGGAGGAGACGACGCTGTTCTGCGCCGGCGTGAGCGCCGAGTCGGTGCCCAGCACCAGCGCCCCAAGGTTGGCATCGCGGGTGCTGCGCAGCGGATGGCCGAACACGAGCGCGGATCCCGGAATGTCGAAGGAATCCATCTCCACCCGGGGTCCGCTGCCGCCCAGAAGGCGGTCGAAGAGCGGCTGCAGGGCGGTGATGTCGACAGTGGAGCCAGCCCTCGCCCGGACCCTTCCGTCCGCGCCCACCAGCAGCGCCCACACCGGCACCCGCTGGGTCAGTGCGCCGAGGAGTTCATGTTCGGGCCGGGCAGACAGGACTGCGCGCATCAGCTGCCGGTTGGTGTCGGCAAGGTGCCGGAACAGCTTAGCGTTGTCCGATTCCAACAACTGGGAGAATTCGAGCCCGATGGCGGCAAACGGGACGGTGTTTGGCACCTCCAGGAGGGTCAGGTTGTGCCGGACGCAGGCGTCCACCAGTGTGTCCGGCACAGCCGTGAAGTAGGGGTCCAGGCCAAATCCCAGCGCGCCGACCCTGGCCTCGACGAGACGCCGCACATAGGCGTCCACCCGGGCGGCGTCATCCGACTCGTCAACGAACGGCAGCCCTGCGGTCAGGAGAAACTCTCCGTCGAGCAGGTAGGGCGTCGGGTCCTCCAGCTCGCTCGGCTCGACCCACCGCAACAGGCTGGAACCGTTGCCGCCGTCGTGAAGCAGCTTCAACTCCGGCGGCAACTTGGCCAGGAAAAGTTCCAGCGTGACGCCGCTCAGCCGGTCGCCACCCGTTCCCGCGGCCGGTGCGGTCCGCGTTGCCGCCTCACGCGACATGCGGCGCACCGTCCCCGGGCTCCTGGTAATCCGGGCACTCGTGGGCGCCGGGGAGGCGGTAAGCCCTGGGAAGGCGTGGCGCGATCCTGTTGATGATCTCGTCGCCGTGGCTTCCGATTGCGGCGCCCCACTCGTCGGCGCTCGCGGCTCCGGTCCGGGGATCGCCAAACAGGACTGCGGTATCCCCTACGCTGACCCCGCCCGGCTCGGGGCCAAGATCCACCATGAACTGGTCCATGCACACCTTGCCGATCACGGGGACCCTCCTGCCGCCCAGCTGAACGATGCTGCGGCCGGAGACACCCTTGGGGACGCCGTCGGCGTAGCCCAGCGGGATCAGCCCCAGGAACCTCGGCTCGTGCGTGATGGCCTGGTGCTCGTAGCTCACGCCGGTGCCCGCCGGGACCTTCTTCACCAGCACCACGGGCGCTGTCACAGTCAGGGCCGGCCGCAGCCCGTAGTCGGCCGGATCGAGGTGGTCCGCAGGGGCCAAGCCGTAAATGGCCAGCCCCGCCCGCACCATGTCGAACGCAAATTCCGGCCGGTCCAGGATGTTTGCCGAACTGGACACGTGCCGGAGTTCCGGATCCAGGCCTGCCTCGCGTGCCTGCCGGACGGCTGCCTCGAAGGCCTCCACCGCTGCGGCGTTTCCGGGGTGGGCTGGAACGTCCGCCCAGGCCAAGTGGGTCCAGATGCCCCTCACCTTTAGGTGCCCGGCAAGTTCCAGCTCCCGTGCCGCGGCCACGAGGTCTTGCCAGTCCTCGGCGCGGGCGCCGCCCCGACTCAGGCCGCTATCCAGCTCAAGGTGGACGGCGGCGGGGTGCTTCAGCGACAGGGCAATGCCTGCCACTGCCTCAAGTTGGGCCGCGCTGCCCACGGAGAGGTCGACGTCGTTGCCAACGGCCTTCCGGATGGTTTCGCTGGATGCCGCGGCGAGGTAGAGCCACGACAGGACCGGTGCCGTGATGCCCGCCTGGCGGAGGGCGAGGGCCTCTGTGAGCTGCGCCGTACCGAGCCAGTCGGCGCCGGCGGCAAGGGCTGCCTGTGCCACGTCGACCAGCCCGTGGCCGTAGCCGTTGCCTTTCACGACCGCCATGAAATGGCGTGCCGGTGTGAGCGCCCGGAGCGCGCGGACATTGTCTGAAATCGCTGACAGATCAACGCTGACCTGCCCCGAAAGCACCGCCTCAGGCGTGCCTGTCTGTTGTGCATTTAGTCTCATGCCAGAACACTATAGGTCATTTTGCACATCACTGAGAGCTGGCTCACAAGCCTAAGCTGGAGCGACGGAAAGCCCCCAACTACCCACGAACGGACGTCAATGATGACTGTGCCCACCCAAACAGGACAGCGGCCTCCGGTGCAGGCCGGCCGCCCCGGACTGGCAGCCCAGCTGCTCCGTCGCAAGCCGATCGGGCAAATCGTCCAGGAAGCCGAGACGGGCCACGGCGGTACCGGGCTGGTCCGCAGCTTCGGCGTCCTTCAGCTGACGATGATCAGCGTGGGCGCCACGCTCGGCACCGGCATCCTCGTGATCCTGGGCGAGTCCGTGCCGCTGGCCGGGCCGGCCATCTGGATCTCGTTCGCCATCGCCGGCCTGGCCGCGCTGCTCTCCGCCGTGTCCTACGCCGAAATGGCCGGCCTGGTGCCGGCCGCCGGCTCCAGCTACTCGTACACCTACGCCACCATGGGCGAGGGCATGGCATGGATCTGCGGCTGGTGCCTCGTGCTCGAATACGCGGTTTCCGTCGCAGCGGTGGCAGTGGGCGCCGGCCAGTATGTCAACGAAACGCTGGCAGTCTTCGGGCAGGCCCTGCCGGATGCGGTGTCGCAGCCGCCGGGGGACGGCGGCCTCGTCAATATCCCGGCAATGCTGATCGTCGTCCTGGCCATGGTTCTGCTGGTTCGCGGCGCCAAGGAAAGCGCGTGGATCAACACTGCGATCGTGCTGGTCAAGGTGGGCATCCTGGCCTTCTTCTGCGCCGTGGCGTTCACCGCGTTCAACGGCGGCCACTTCGAGCCGCTCCTGCCCATGGGCGCGGCCGGCGTTTCGGCTGCCGCCTCCCGGGTGTTCTTCTCGTACATCGGCTTCGACGCAGCCTCCACCGCGGGCGAGGAAGCCCGCAACCCCAAGCGCGACCTGCCCCGCGCCATCATGCTCTCCATGCTGATCGTCACCACCATCTACGTGCTGGTTGCCGTGGCCGCCATCGGGGCCCGTCCATGGGGCTGGTTCGATGGCACCGAGGCCGCACTGGTGAAGATCCTGGAGGAAATCACCGGACAGCCGTGGACCGCACTGGTGTTCGCCGTCGGTGCCGTCCTCGCCATTGCCAGCATCGTGCTGACCGTCCTCTACGGACAGACCCGCATCCTGCTGTCCATGTCCCGCGACGGTCTCGTTCCCCGCGTTTTTGGCCGCGTCTCACACCGGACCGGCACACCGGTTGCCGGCACGCTGATCGTGGGAACCGCCGTCGCCCTCACCGCCGGGCTGGTCCCGCTTGGGGCGCTCGCGGACGCCACCAGCATCGGCACCCTGTTCGCCTTTGCCCTGGTAAACGTTGCCGTCATCCATCTCCGCCGCACCCGGCCGGAGCTGAAGCGGACGTTCCGGGTTCCCCTGTTCCCGCTGACCCCGATCCTGGGTGCGCTGATGTGCATCTACCTGATGGCCAACCTGGGCGCCGAAACGTGGGTGACCTTCGGGGTCTGGATGCTGGTTGGACTGGCGGCCTACTTCGGCTACGGCAGACGGCACTCCCGGGTAGCCGCGCTGGGGCAGGAGGAATACCGTGAACTATCCGCCCGTGATTCTTCCCCGGCTCCCGCAGAACAGACCATCTCCCACCTGTAAGACAACACGAAACCACGGAGACAGACCTTCCATGACAACCGCTACCGAACTGCCGGCATCCGACCCGTCCAGCGCCGTCACTACCGCACCCGGCCTTCCCGGGGCAGGCGCGCCGGACCAGGCCCCGGTGACCATGCTCAACCCGGACTTCCCGTTCAGCTACGACCACTACCTGTCCTCCCCGGAAGGCCTGGGTTCGGTCCCGCCGGAACTGCACGGCACCGAAGTCGCCGTTGTGGGCGCCGGGCTGTCGGGGCTGGTGACGGCCTACGAGCTGATGAGGCTCGGGCTGCGTCCGGTGCTTTACGAGGCTGACCGGCTCGGCGGACGGCTGCGCACGGCCAGCTTCCCGTCGGCCCCGGAAGTGGTGGCAGACCTGGGCGGCATGCGGTTCCCGGTCTCCGGCAAGGCGTTCTACCACTATGTGGACCTGCTGGGACTGGAGACGCAGGATTTCCCCAATCCGCTGGCCCCGGTGACGTCCAGCACCGTGATTGAACTGGCGGGGCAGAAGCATTACGCCACCACCCCGGCGGACCTGCCGCCGTTCTTCCGCGAAGTGGCCGACGCGTGGAAGGCCGCCGTGAACGACGGCGCGCAGTTCGCGCAGATGCAGGAGGCCATCCGGGCACGGGATACGGCCCGGATCAAGGAACTGTGGAACGGGCTTCTCCCGGAGCTCGACGAGGAGACGTTCTACGGCTTCATCGCCGGCAGCCAGGCGTTCCGGAAGGCGGGCTTCGCGCACCGCGAGGCGTTCGGCCAGGTGGGCTTCGGCACAGGCGGCTGGGACACCGACTTCCCCAACTCCATCCTGGAAATCCTCCGCGTAGTCTACACCGACGCCGATGACCGGCACCGGCTCATCGCCGGGGGAGCGCAAAGGCTCCCCGAGGAACTCTGGCGCCACGCGCCGTCGGGCATGGTCCACTGGCCGGAAGGGACGTCCCTGGCCTCCCTGCACTCAGGCTCCCCGCGCGGAGCCGTGGAGCGGATCAGCCGCGACGCCGACGGCAACCTCCGCATCCGGGAGCGGTGGGGGAGGGAAGCCTCCTACCCGGCCGTGGTCACCACCTGCCAGTCCTGGCTGCTGTCCACCCGGATCCACACCGAGGAAGCGCTCTTCCCGGCGGAGCTGTGGACGGCGATCGAGCGCTCGCACTACATGCAGTCGTCCAAGACGTTTGTGATGGTGGACCGGCCGTTCTGGAAGGACATCGATCCGGAAACCGGCAGGGAAGTCCTGTCCATGACGCTGACGGACCGGCTCAACCGCGCCACCTACCTGCTGGACAACGGCCCGGACCAGCCCGCCGTGATCCTGCTCTCCTACACCTGGAACGACGACGCACTGAAGTGGCTGGCGCTCGACGCCGACGAACGCGTGGAGCTGATGCTGCACTCGCTCGAACAGATCTACCCCGGCGTGGACATCGCCGGCCACATCGTGGGCCAGCCGATCACCGTCTCGTGGGAGGCCGACCCCAACTTCATGGGCGCATTCAAGGCGAACCTGCCCGGCCACTACCGGTACCAGCAGCGGCTGTTCACCCACTTCAAGCAGGACAAGCTGCCGGAAAGCCAGCGCGGCATCTTCCTCGCCGGCGACGACGTGTCCTTCACCGCGGGCTGGGCCGAGGGTGCCGTGACCACGGGGCTGAACGCGGTGTGGGGCGTGGTGAACCACCTCGGCGGCTCGTCGGCGCCCGGCAACCCCGGCCCCGGCGACCTGCTGGACGAGCTGGGGCCGATCAGCCTGGACTGAGTCCCCGATGGTCTGGGCCGCCCCCATCTAAGTAGCACTTCGGGGCGTTCCCAGCGCTGGGAACGCCCTGTGCTGCGACCTACTTGCCGGCGTGGAGTTCGCGGTGCGCCTGGGCGAGCTCGCGGTAGCGCGCTGCGTTGCCCTTCACGCCGTCGAACTCCTCATCGGTGAGTTCGCGGCGGACCTTGGCCGGAACCCCGGCCACCAGCGAGCGGGGCGGGACTACCGTCCCTTCCAGCACGACGGCGCCGGCCGCCACGAGCGAGCCGGCGCCGATCACCGCTCCGTTGAGGATGGTGGCGCCCATGCCGATGAGGCAGTCGTCTTCCACGGTGCAGCCATGGACGACGGCGCTGTGCCCGACGCTGACGCGCGCCCCCACACTGCAGGGAAAACCGGGGTCGGCGTGCAGGACCACGTTGTCCTGCAGGTTGCTGCCGATGCCTACGGTGATGGCGGCGGTATCGGCACGCACCGAGACACCGTAAAACGCGCTGGCGTCCTCGGCGAGCGTGGCACGGCCGATGACCGACGCCGTCGGGGCCACGAATACGGAAGGGTGGATGTCCGGCGTGTCACCGGCGAAGGGGTAAATGGGAGCCATGCCCCCAAGCCTAGGACACGCCGGGCCGGGCGCCCGGGTCGCGTCCGCTCCATTGGAGTTTTTGTCCAGCTGTCGCGAGTCGGAGGGCCATCAGGGCGCGATATCTGGACAAAAACTCAGTCAAAGAGGGTGAGGGCCCGTACCAGCTCCGCCGCCACGGCGTCCCAGCCTGGGGCCGGTCCGTGGTTTGGCCAGGCCCGTGGTTTTCCCTGGCCCGTCAGTGCGCCCCGCCGACGTTCAGGACGACGACGCCGGCGACCACCAGCCCGATCCCGAGGATCTTCATCATGTTCAGTTCCTCGCCCAGGAAGATGGCGCCGATGGCCACAATGGCGACGGTTCCGAGGCCTGACCACAGGGCGTACGCGACTCCAACGGGCACGCTCTTGACCACCTGCGACAGCAAGGCAAAGGCAACTCCGTAGGAGCCCAGGCACCAGACGCTGGGCCATAGCCGGCTGAATCCTTCTGTCGATTTCAGCAGGCTCGTGCCCAGGACCTCCACGGCGATAGCCAATGCCAGATAGACGTAGCCCAACAAGTGTTGTCCTTTCTCATTGCTGGAGCCTTGGTCGGCGTGCCGCCGGCGCTTCGCACCCAAACCCTTGCGGACCCAGCAACTCCCATCCTAGGTCCGCGCAGCACTGCGAACTCACCCAGGGATCCGCGTGAGCTCACGGCCGATGATCCGGGCGCCTTCGGGAAAGGCACCCGGGTTGGGGCCCGCGTAGTTGAGCCGGATGAAGGGACCCGCCGGTTCGGCAGGAAACCACTCCGTCCCGGCCGCGATAACGACGCCGGCGCTTTCGCAGTTCCGGGCGAGCTGTTCGACGTCGGTCCCGTCGGGGAGGCGGGCCCAGAGGTTCAGCCCACCCCTTGGGACATTTTCGATGTGGGCCTGCGGTGCGTGCTGAAGCAGGCTTGTGAGGAGAAGATCGCGGCGGGACTGGAGTTGGTGCCGGAGGCTTCTCAGGTGGGTCTGCCAGGCCGGCTGCGTGACGACATCGAGCGCGGCGGCCTGGAGCAGGCCGCTGACATACATCGATTCGGCTGCCCGGTCGGCAAGGATGCGTTCGCGTGCAGGGCCACGGGCGATGATAGCGGCCACGCGGATGGCAGGGGAGACGCTCTTCGTCAGTGAACGGAGGTACACAACGTGGCCGGAATCGTCGCTGGCCGCCACGGGGCGGGCTGTGGTGGTGATGCCGAAGTCGTGGGCCCAGTCGTCCTCGAGGAGGAAGGCGCCATGCTTGCGCACGACGTCCAGTACCTGTTCGCCGCGCGGGCCGTCCCACTGCGCTCCGGTGGGGTTCGCGTAGTTCGGCTGGGCGTAGAACATCCGCGCCCCTGTCTCGTCGAAGGCGCGGGCCAGTTCCTCCGGATCCGGTCCACCGGCTCCGCTGGGCACGGGGATGACCCGGACGCCGGCCTGCGCCGCGGCCAGGATGGCCCCCCAGTAAGTCGGGGACTCCACGAGAAGCGGCTGCCCGTAGCCGACGAGCGCCCTGAAGATAGAGCTAAGGCCGCTTTGGCTGCCCGGAAGCACGACGACGTCGCTCGGGGTCGGCGGGGTAATGCCGGCCGGCGTGGCACCGGCGAGCTCGTGGGCGAACCAGGATTGCAGCTCGGGCAGTCCTGCCGCCGGTGGGCGGGACAACGCTGCCTCGCCGCGGGCCGCCCGCGTCAGCGCTGCCCGCACCAGCCGCTCCGGGAGGAGTTCGCGGTCCGGATAGCCGGAATGGAACGCAATGACGTCGTTGGGTGCGTTGCGCATCGCGGCGGACGCCGGCCGCAGCGGCGCCTGCGGTGACCGCAGGGCCGCGGTCTGCCAGCCGTAGTCCGAGGGCCGTGCGGTCCGGACAGCCCGCACGAATGTCCCCACACCCGGCCGGCTCTCGATGGCACCCTCCCTGATAAGGGCCTGCAGTGCCTTCTGCACGGTCACGGGGCTGGCCTGGTACTCCGCGACGAGCGACCGGGTGGAGGGCAGCTGCGACCCGGGTGCCGCCTTGGCGACCCATGTCCGCAGTCCCGACGCAATCCTGGAGCTGCTATCGTTGTTCATGAGAGACAATAGTAGCGCTACCGCTCCGGTTCGCCCAGTGATACTGCCACCCGCGCGCCCGTCGCGCACGGAACCGGAGCCCGCCGGATCGCCGCAAGCCGCGCCGCCGCCCACCGGGCCGCCGCAAGCCGGGCCGCCGCACACCGGCCTATGGTGGGGGCTCCTGGGCGTAGTGGCCTTCTCGTTCACCGTTCCCTTTACCCGGGTGGCAGTGGCGGCGCTGTCGCCGTTGTTCATCGGCTCGGCCCGGGCTCTGGTCGCGGCTGTCCTGGCCGCCGCGGCCCTGGTACTCACGCGGCAGTGCCTTCCCCGCGGCCCGCAGTGGTTCCGCCTGGCGGTGGTTGCCGGTGGGGTCGTTGTCGGTTTTCCCATGCTCACGTCCTTCGCACTCACTGCCGCGCCGGCGAGCCATGGGGCGGTGGTTATCGCGCTGTTGCCGGCCGTAACTGCCACGATGGCGGTTTTCCGCGGCCGTGAGCGCCCGCGCGCATCGTTTTGGATCGCGACCGGAGCAGGTGCCGTTGCCGCCGTCGCTTTCGCCTTCGCACAGCCGGGTGGTTTCGGCCAGCTGCACTGGACTGACGTGTTGTTCTTCGGCGCTGTGCTGGCCGCTGCCGTGGGGTACGCCGAAGGAGGTCTGCTGGCCCGCGAACTTGGTGCGTGGCAGACCATCTCCTGGGCCCTCGTCCTTGCCTCGCCCCTGATGATGGGTCTTGTGGCCTTCTCCGTGTCCCAGCAGCCGCCCTCAGGCACCCCGGTGCAGTGGGCTGCCTTTGCGTACCTCGGCGTCGTCAGCATGTTCCTGGGCTTCTTTGCCTGGTACCGCGGCCTTGCCATCGGACCCATGGCGCAGGTGAGCCAGGTCCAGCTCGCACAGCCGGTGATGACCATATGTTGGGCCGCGCTTCTGCTCGGCGAGCAGCTGACGTGGGCCACCGTCGTGGGCGGGCTCGCCGTCATATTCTGCGCCGGCGCCGCGGTCCGCGTGCGGCTCAACCGGCGGGCACCGTCCTAGCGGAGTTGTTCCCGCAGCCGCGCCGCATGAGAGGCTGTGCGCAGTACTGAACGCTCACAGGGGGAAACATGCTTGGGATACTCGCCGCCATTCTCTATTTCGCGGTTCCGACTGCGCTTGTTATCACAGTGCTGTACTGGATCATCCGGCTCGGAGTGAAGCACGGCCTCCGGTCTTACGAGGCAGAAAAAGCCCGGGACTCAGAGGCCGCGCTCTAGCCCTGTCCGGCGGTGGTCAGGGGAGGACGACGGCGATCGGCGCACCCGGTTCTGCCACGCGTTCAAGCTCCCGTACGACGTTGTCGGCCTGTTCAGCGCTGAGGCCCTCCAGTGACTGGACCGCCCAGACCGCCGGGAACGTGTTCGCGGCGAAGGGCAGGCGCGAGGGATCCGCCACGGACACGCTCAGCCGGCGGGCCATGGCGTACCTGACATTGCCGTCGAACGGGTCAACGCCGGTGTAGTGGATGCCGGCCTGGACGAACCGGAGGCCGTCGTCGCCCGGGCCGCAGCACACGTCCAGCACGGCGTGCCTGCCCTGGGCCTTGAGCAGGGCGATGAAGGGTTCCAGCGAGGTTTCTGTCAGCAGAGTCATCGTGTTAACCAGTCTTGGTTAAAACCCGCCGTGTGTGAACCGCTTCCGGGAGCCGGAAACCGCCGCAGGCACATTGGGCCTGCGGCGGCGAAGTTAGCGGCGGGGCATCAGTTGAAGACAACCGTCCGGTTGCCGTCCAGCAGCACGCGGTGTTCGGCATGCCACTGCACGGCCTGGGCGAGGGTGCGGCCTTCCACGTCCCGGCCCATCTGCACGAACTGCTCCGGCGTGCGCGCGTGGTCCACGCGGATGACTTCCTGCTCAATGATCGGGCCCTCGTCCAGCGCGGCGGTGACGTAGTGCGCGGTGGCGCCGATCAGCTTCACGCCGCGGGCATGGGCCTGGTGATAGGGCTTGGCGCCCTTGAAGGACGGCAGGAAGGAGTGGTGGATGTTGATTGCCTTGCCGGTCAGCTCGGTGCAGAGGTCGTCGGAGATGATCTGCATGTAGCGGGCCAGGACGGTCAGTTCGACGCCCTCCTCGGCGATGATCTTGCGCAGCTGGTCCTCGGCCTGTTCCTTCGTGTCGGCCGTCACCGGGATGTAGTGGAACGGGATGCCGTAGAACTCGGCCAGGCCGGCCAGGTCCCGGTGGTTGGAGACAATGGCGGGAATCTCGATGGGCAGGGTGCCCGAGCGCTGCAGGAAGAGGAGGTCGTTCAGGCAGTGGGCTGACGTGCTGGCCATCAGCAGGGTGCGGACCTTCCGGCCCACCGGGTTCAGGTTCCACTGCATGCCGAAGGCTTCGGCCACCGGCTCCAGGGCAGCAACCACCTCGTTCTGCGAGGCGGTGGTGGTGGCTTCCACGCGCATGAAGAAGGTCCCTGTGGACTCGCTGCCGTACTGCTGGGAGTCCGTAATATTGCAGCCCGCCACGAGCAGGGCGCCGGCAACGGCGTGCACAATTCCGGGGCGGTCGGGGCAGGACAGGGTTAGTACGTACGATTTGGCGAGCTGGTCTTCATTCACGAAGAACAGCCTACCCGCGCGTCGGTCCCGCATTTGGTAGTGTGGTGGCGTCGCAACTGGCGTTTGGGTGGCTAACCACCAGGGAGCGGCACTCACGAAGACCACGGATCGTACGCCTGGGCCGAGGGTCATGTTTTGCCGGTAGCGCTGCGCTTCTCGAAGAGCAGCCACCCAGTGCGCTGCGGCGCCCTTGATAGACCTGCGCCCGGACGCATTTCCGGATGCTGGTCATCGAAGGGCGGAGCAACGTTCAAGCCGGTAGCCTGACCTTTAGCAGTGCCCATCCCTAGCCAGGAGTTCTTCGTGACTACTTCACCGACTTCCGTTAGCACCTCCGTCAGCAACCAGCCGCTGGCTGAACTCGATCCCGAGATCGCCGCAGTACTGGACCAGGAACTCGGCCGCCAGCGCGGCACCCTGGAAATGATCGCCTCCGAAAACTTCGCGCCGCGCGCGGTCATGGAAGCCCAGGGCTCCGTTCTGACCAACAAGTACGCCGAGGGCTACCCGGGGCGCCGCTACTACGGCGGCTGCGAGTACGTGGATGTCGCCGAGCAGCTGGCGATCGACCGGGTCAAGGACCTGTTCGGCGCCGAATACGCCAACGTCCAGCCGCACTCGGGTGCGCAGGCCAACGCCGCCGCTCTCCACGCCATGATCACCCCGGGTGACAAGATCCTGGGCCTCTCCCTGGCCCACGGCGGTCACCTCACGCACGGCATGAAGCTGAACTTCTCCGGCAAGCTCTACGAAGTTGCCGCTTACCAGGTCGAGGAAGACAACTTCCGGATCGACATGGACAAGCTGCGCGAGCAGGCCATCGCCGAAAAGCCCCAGGTCATCATCGCCGGCTGGTCCGCGTACCCGCGCCACCTCGACTTCGCAGCCTTCCGCTCCATCGCCGATGAAGTCGGTGCCCTGCTCTGGACCGACATGGCGCACTTCGCCGGCCTCGTCGCCGCCGGACTGCACCCGAGCCCGGTCCCGTACTCCGACGTCGTCACCTCCACCGTGCACAAGACGCTGTCCGGCCCGCGCTCCGGCGTCATCCTGGCGAAGCAGGAGTGGGCCAAGAAGCTCAACTCCGCCGTCTTCCCGGGCCAGCAGGGTGGCCCCCTCATGCACGTGATCGCCGCCAAGGCCGTGGCCTTCAAGATCGCCGGCACCGCCGAATTCAAGGAGCGCCAGGAACGCGTCCTGGAAGGCGCCAAGATCATCGCCGACCGCCTCAACCAGTCCGATGTTGCCGAGGCCGGCGTCTCCGTCCTCACCGGCGGCACCGACGTTCACCTGGTGCTGGTGGACCTGCGCAACTCGCAGCTGGACGGCCAGCAGGCCGAGGACCTCCTGCACTCCGTGGGCATCACTGTCAACCGCAACGCCGTGCCGTTCGACCCGCGCCCGCCGATGGTCACCTCCGGTCTGCGCATCGGTACCCCGGCCCTGGCCACCCGCGGCTTCGGCGCGACCGAATTCACCGAGGTTGCCGAA
Organism: Arthrobacter sp. NPDC056493; assembly: GCF_042795115.1. NCBI lineage: Bacteria > Bacillati > Actinomycetota > Actinomycetes > Micrococcales > Micrococcaceae > Arthrobacter > Arthrobacter sp. NPDC056493. The sequence continues at coordinate 26,882 of NZ_JBHTSL010000047.1, forward strand.
ATCATCGCCACCGCGCTGAAGGCCGGTTCGGCAACCGACGTAGAGGCATTGCAGGCCCGCGTGGACAAGCTCGCCGCCGACTTCCCGCTGTACCCGCAGCACGAGCAGTGGTGATCCGTGACTGAAACCGCAAAAACCGCGCAGATCCTTGACGGCAAGGCTACCGCCGCTGCCATCAAGGCCGAACTGACCGAACGCGTGGCCGCACTCAAGGCCAAGGGCGTCACTCCGGGACTGGGCACCATTCTGGTGGGGTCTGACCCCGGCAGCACCTGGTACGTGAGCGGCAAGCACAAGGACTGCGCCGAGGTGGGCATCAACTCCATCCGCCGCGACCTGCCGGAGGAAACCACCCAGGACGAGCTCCTGGCCGTGGTCCGTGAGCTGAACGACAACCCGGAGTGCACGGGCTACATCGTCCAGCTGCCGCTGCCCAAGCACATCGACCAGGACGTCATCCTGGAGGCCATGGATCCGGACAAGGACGCTGACGGCCTGCACCCGATGAACCTGGGCCGGCTCGTGGCCAACATCAGCGGCCCCATGAAGTCCCCGCTGCCCTGCACCCCCAAGGGCTGCGTGGAACTGCTCAGCCGCCACGGCATTGACCTGAAGGGGAAGCGCGTCCTCGTGGTGGGCCGCGGCGTGACCATCGGGCGCCCGGTGGGCCTGCTGCTCACCCGCAAGGACGTCAACGCCACCGTCGTGCTGGCGCACACCGGCACCGCCGACCTGCCCGCCGAACTCCGGCAGGCCGACGTCGTGATCGCCGCGGCCGGCGTGCCGCATCTGGTCAGGGCGGAGGACCTGAAGCCGGGCGCCATCGTGCTCGACGTCGGCGTGAGCCGCGTTGACGACGGCACCGGTAAGGCGGTGGTCACCGGAGACGTGCACCCCGACGCCGCCGACGTCGCCGCCTGGCTGTCCCCGAACCCGGGCGGCGTGGGTCCGATGACCCGCGCCATGCTCCTGGCCAACGTGGTGGAAACCGCCGAACGCCAGGCAGGCATCAGCTGAACCCGTAATCGAGGTGGGCCCAGCGGACTCAGGTGGTCGAGCTGGGCCCACGCCCGCCGGGTTCCCTGGCCGAGCTTGCGAGGTTAGGGGGCGGGTAGGGGGCCAAATCCAGGGGGTGTTGGCGCCCAAAACCGATTAAACCACGAAGCGTGCGGCCGTCCCGGCGAGGCGCGGTCGTA